>JBASTF010000335.1:0-2315 GCA_049274755.1 Rubrivivax sp.
CATCCGCGTCGCGGCACGCGACACGCCGGGGGTGCTGGCCCGCATCACCGGCATCGTCGCCGAGGGCGGCGCCAACATCGACGAGGTGCATCACCAGCGCGCGTTTTCGACGCTGTCGGCACAGAACGTCGAGGTCGAGCTGGTGCTGCAGACACGCAACCGCAGCCATGTGCAGGACGTGGTGCAGCGGCTGAACGCCGCCGGCTTCGAAGCACGCAGCGATTGAGCGTGCTACATTCGCGCCCATGCGCTCCGCCGCCTCGTCGTTTTATTTTGCGTACTTTTGGTTCTCGCACCGCACGGCGGCTGGAGAGGCAAACGCGTAGACGACTGAAACTCGCGAAGCACACCCAGACAAACCGCCGGCGCCCCCGGCGGTTTTTTTTCGCCCGTCCTCCTTCCAAGCCCTCAGCCCTCCGAAGAAAGCCCGACATGAGCCCGAAGTCCACTGCCGTCGACGGCCGCCTGGCCAACACCTTGTCGCTCAGCGAGAAGACCAGCCAGACCGACGACCAGCGCATCCGCGACGTCACGCCGCTGCCGCCGCCGGAACACCTGATCCGCTTCTTCCCCATCGCCGACACGCCGGTGGAAAGCCTGGTCTCGGGCACACGTGCGGCGGTGCGCAACATCATGAACGGCGACGACGACCGGCTGCTCGTCGTCATCGGGCCGTGTTCGATCCACGACCCGGCGGCGGCCATCGACTACGCGCGCAAGCTGAAGGCCGAGCGCGACAAACACGCCGGCGAGCTGGAAGTGGTGATGCGTGTGTACTTCGAGAAGCCGCGCACGACGGTGGGCTGGAAGGGCCTGATCAACGACCCCTACCTCGACGAGAGCTACCGCATCCACGAAGGCCTGCGCATCGCGCGCCAGCTGCTGGTGGACATCAACCGCCTGGGTGTGCCGGCCGGCAGCGAGTTCCTCGACGTCATCAGCCCGCAGTACATCGGCGACCTCATCGCCTGGGGCGCGATCGGCGCACGCACCACCGAAAGCCAGGTGCACCGCGAGCTGGCCAGCGGCCTGAGCGCGCCGGTGGGCTTCAAGAACGGCACCGACGGCAACATCAAGATCGCCACCGACGCCATCCAGGCCGCGGCGCGGCCGCACCACTTCCTGTCGGTGCACAAAAACGGCCAGGTGGCCATCGTCGAGACCCGCGGCAACAAGGACTGCCACGTCATCCTGCGCGGCGGCAAGACACCGAACTACGACGCCGCCAGCGTGGCCGCGGCCTGCACCGAGCTCGAAGCCAACAAGCTGCCGTGCCGGCTGATGATCGACGCCAGCCATGCCAACAGCAGCAAGCAGCACCAGCGCCAGATCGACGTGATGCGCGACGTCGGCGACCAGATGGCCGCCGGCAACCGCTGCATCTTCGGCGTGATGGTCGAGAGCCACCTGCATGCCGGCGCCCAGAGGTTCACGCCGGGCAAGGACGACGCCAACGAGCTGGAGTACGGCAAGAGCATCACCGATGCCTGCATCGGCTGGCACGACAGCGTCAACGTGCTGGACATCCTGGCGGCCGCGGTGAAGGCGCGGCGCCGGCACCCTGTCTAGGGCCTGTGAGCCGCTGGCGCGAGCCTGCCCGTAGTGCCAACAGGCCCTAGAACGAACGGCCGATGCGCAGGTAGGCCTGCGTGCCCTGCGGGGTGTCCAGCCCCCGCGCCACACCGGCACGCAGCTGCAGGCCCAGCGCGTACAGCAGCTTGAGTTCACCCAGCAGTTCGACACCGACACCGCGGCGCCAGCGGTCGGGGCCATTGCTGTCGTTCCAGGCACCGCCGGCGTCGAAGAAAAGGGCCGCCGACAAGCGGTTGATGCCCACCGGTGGCACCATCGTGTGGCGGTCGATGTCGGCCAGCGGCGTGCGCCATTCGAGGCTGGCGACACGGGCGTTGCGGCCCGCGAGCTCGGCCTCGTCGCCGCGATAGCCGCGCAGCGACAGCTCCCGTTCGTTCAGCACGGTGCCGATCTGCAGCAGGCGGTCACCCGCGCCACCCAGCTTGAAGGCAGCCGTGCGGCCGCTGGCGCGGGCCTCGGTCCAGCGCAGCGCCAGCACGCTCTTGCCCAGCGGCACGAAGCCGCGCAGGTCGGCACGCAGCAGCTGGCCGTCGTAGCCGGCCGCGCCCTGCGTGAAAGGTTTGTAGGTCTCGAACAGCAGGCTGGCACGCAGGCCGCGGTTCGGGCCTTCGCTGAACCAGTCCGTGCCGCGGGTGTCCAGGTGGGCCAGCAAGGCCAGCACCCGTTCGTCGCGCCGGCGCGCGCTGCTGTCGGCGGGCAGATCGACACGGTCGATGCGGTCG
>JBASTF010000336.1:0-7622 GCA_049274755.1 Rubrivivax sp.
ACGTTGCAGCGCCGGCGAGGCGCGCTGGGGCGCGGGCTGCCGCATGAAGCCCGACTACCAGCCGCCACCGCTGGCGAACCGGGTGCCGCCGCGCTGATGTCCTGGGGGCGGCGGGGGCCGCCGGGCATTCCTACAATGCCCGGTTCCGCCCCGCTGCAGCCCCTTCCATGACCGGCGTCATCCGCATCCGTGGTGCCCGACAGCACAACCTCAAGAACCTGGACCTGGACATCCACACCGGGGAGTTGACGGTCGTCACCGGCCCCAGCGGGTCCGGCAAGTCCAGCCTGGTGTTCGACACGCTGTACGCCGAGGGCCAGCGGCGCTACGTCGAGACCTTCAGCGCCTATGCGCGCCAGTTCCTGGACCGCATGGACCGCCCGGCGGTGGACCGCGTCGACGGCGTGCCGCCGGCCATCGCCATCGACCAGACCAACCCGGTGCGCACCAGCCGCAGCACGGTCGGCACGATGACCGAGCTGAACGACCACCTGAAGCTGTTGTTCGCCCGCGCCGCCCAGTTGTTCGACGCGCAGACGGCGCTGCCGGTGCGGCACGACACGCCGGAGACCATCTACGCCGAGCTGGCAGCGCGCGCCGCAGCGGCCGGTGATCCGCGCCTGGTGTTCACGTTCCCGGTCGAGCTGCCGGCCGACACCACGGCCGAGCAGCAGGAGCAGTGGCTGGCGGCCAGCGGCTTCACACGGGTGCAGGGCGAACATGTGGTCGACGAGCGCAAGGTGCTCGACGTCGTCGCCGACCGCTTTCGCTTGTCGAACGCCGAACGTGTGCGTGTGATGGAGGCCATCGAACTGGCGCTGAAGCGTGGTTCGGGCCGGCTGAACGTCTTTGTCGGCGACGACGGCGGCACGCAGTGGAAGTACAGCACCGGGCTGCACTGCCCTGAAAGCGACCGGCGTTATGCCGACCCGCAGCCGGCGATGTTCAGCTTCAACAGCGCCTACGGCGCCTGCGACACCTGCCGCGGCTTCGGCCGTGTGATCGGCGTCGACTTCGGCCTCGTCATTCCCGACGAACGCAAGACGCTGCGCAACGGCGCGATCAAGCCGATGCAGACGCCGGCCTGGAAGGACTGCCAGGACGACCTGGTGAAGTACGCCGGCGAAGCCGGCATCCCGCGCGACACGGCCTGGAACATGCTGACGCCGGCGCAGCGTGGCTGGGTCATCGACGGCTCGCCGCACTGGACCGGCAACTGGAACAAGCAGTGGTACGGCGTGCGCCGCTTCTTCGAGTACCTGGAGAGCAAGGCCTACAAGATGCACATCCGTGTGCTCTTGTCCAAGTACCGCAGCTACACGCCCTGCACCGTCTGCGGCGGTGCGCGGCTGAAGCTGGAAGCGCTGCTGTGGCGCATCGGCTCCCAGCCCGATGCCGATGCGGTGCTGCCGCCGGCGCAGCGCCTGCTGCCGGTGGGCGCCAGCTGGTCGCGGGCCCAGCTCGAGGCGCTGCCCGGCCTGCATCTGCACGACCTGATGCAGTTGAGCATCGAGCGCCTGCGCCGCTTCTTCGATGCGCTGACGCTGCCCAGCAGCCTGCTCGACGAAGCGCTGAAGCTGCTGCTCGACGAGGTGCGAACGCGGCTGAAATACCTGTGCGACGTGGGCCTGGGTTACCTGACGCTGGACCGCCAGAGCCGCACGCTGAGTGGCGGCGAGGTGCAGCGCATCAACCTGACGACGGCACTGGGCACCAGCCTCGTCAACACGATGTTCGTGCTCGACGAGCCCAGCATCGGCCTGCACCCGCGCGACATGAACCGCATCGTGCAGGCCATGCACCGTTTGCGCGACGCCGGCAACACGCTGGTGGTCGTCGAACACGACCCGGCGGTGATGCTGGCCGCCGACCGGCTGATCGACATGGGCCCGGGGCCGGGCGAACGGGGCGGCCGCATCGTCTTCGACGGTGATGTCGACCTGGCCCGGCACGCCGACACGCTGACCGGTGCCTACCTCGGCGGCCGCAAGCAGGTGGGCATCGGCCTGCGCCGCCTGGTGGCCGAGAGCACGCCCAAGCTGCTGCTGGAAGGTGCAACCGAACACAACCTGCGGGGTGTGGACGTGAGCATCCCGCTGCAGCGCCTGGTCGTCGTCACCGGCGTCAGCGGCAGCGGCAAGAGCACGCTGATCCAGGACGTGCTGTACCCGGCGCTGGCGCGCCACTTCGGCAAGCCCACGGAAACCCCGGGCGCCCACAGCCGCCTGCTCGGCAGCGACCTGCTGGCCGATGCGGTGTTCGTGGACCAGAGCCCGATCGGCAAAACCGCGCGCTCGAACCCGGCCAGCTACGTCGGCGCCTTCGACGAACTGCGCAAGATCTTCGCCGACGCGCCGCTGGCGCGCGAACGCAGCTACAGCGCCGGCACCTTCAGTTTCAACGCCGGCGATGGCCGCTGCCCCACCTGTGGCGGCAGCGGCTTCGAGCATGTGGAGATGCAGTTCCTCAGCGACGTTTACCTGCGCTGCCCCGACTGCGACGGCCGCCGCTACCGCAACGAGGTGCTGGACGTGAAGGTGGTGCGCGGGCCGATGCAGATGAGCGTGGCCGACGTGCTGGAGCTCACCGTGGCCGAAGCCGCACACTGGTTCCAGAACGACCGCGAGGTCGTTGCGCGCCTGCAGCCCATCATCGACGTCGGCCTGGACTATGTGCGCCTGGGCCAGCCGGTGCCGACGCTGAGCGGCGGCGAAGCCCAGCGCCTGAAGCTGGCCGGTTTCCTGGCCGAGGCTGCGGCGAATCCGCGCCAGGCCGTGGCCAAGAAGGGCACGCTGTTCCTGTTCGACGAACCGACGACGGGCCTGCACTTCGACGACATCGCCAAGCTGATGCGCGCGCTGCGCAAGCTGCTGGACGGTGGCCATTCGCTGCTGGTCATCGAACACAACCTCGATGTCATCCGCGCTGCCGACTGGATCATCGACCTCGGCCCCGAAGGCGGTGAAGCCGGTGGTGAGCTGGTCTGCGCCGGCACGCCGGACGACGTGAAGGCGCACGGCAGCTCGCACACCGGCGCTGCGCTGCGTGAGTACGAAACGGCGCTGGGTCTGGGTGTGGCGCGGGCCGAAGAAGGCCGGCCGCTGCAAAACATCGTGCGTGCACGCCGCGCCGCCGACGAGGCCATCCGCATCGTCAACGCACGCGAGCACAACCTGAAGAGCCTGAGCGTCGAGGTGCCGCGTGGCAAGTTCAACGTCGTCACCGGCGTCTCGGGCTCGGGCAAAAGCACGCTGGCCTTCGACATCCTGTTCAACGAGGGCCAGCGGCGTTATCTCGAAAGCCTGAACGCCTATGCCCGCAGCATCGTGCAGCCGGCGGGCCGGCCCGAGGTGGACGCGGTCTACGGCATTCCGCCGACGGTGGCCATCGAGCAGCGGCTGTCGCGCGGCGGCCGCAAGAGCACGGTGGCGACGACCACCGAGGTCTGGCACTTCCTGCGCCTGCTGTGGGTGAAGCTGGGCCTGCAGCACTGCACCAAGGACGGCTCGCCGGTGAAGGCGCAGAGCGCCGAGAGCATCGCCGCCCAACTGCTGCGCGACCACCGAGGGCAGCACGTGGGCCTGCTGGCGCCGCTGGTGGTGAACCGCAAGGGTGTCTACACCGACCTCGCCAAGTGGGCCAAGGCACGTGGCCACAGCCACCTGCGGGTGGACGGCGAGTTCCTGGGCCTGAACCCCTTCCCGCGCATTGACCGCTTCAAGGAGCACACGCTGGAGCTGCCGGTCGGCGACATCGTCGTCGACCCGGCGAACGAAGCCGAGCTGCGTGCGCTGCTGAGCAAGACGCTGGAGCTGGGCAAGGGTGTGCTGCACCTGCTGCACCCGCTGGATGGCCTGGCCGCGGCAATGGATAGCGACGGTGGCACCGGCGCCGGCATCGGGCAGGTGAAGGTGTTCAGCACCAAACGCGCCTGCCCCAGCTGCGGCACCAGCTACCCCGAGCTGGACCCGCGCATGTTCAGCTACAACAGCAAACACGGCTGGTGCGGCCACTGCGTCGGCACCGGCCTGGCGCTGACGCGCGAGCAGCGCAAGGCCTACGACGACAGCGTGCGCGACGACGACGACAAGGGCCGCGAGCAGAGTTTCCCCAGCGAAGAGCCCGAGGTCGAGGGTGTGCAGGACCTGGCCTGCCCCGAATGCCAGGGTGCACGCCTGAATGCCGCGGCACGTGGTGTCAGCTTCGAGAGCCGCGCGATCCACGAGATCGCGCAGCTGTCGGTGAAGCAGACGCGCGACTGGATCGCCGGCCTGCAACTGAGCGGCCGCGACGCCGACATCGCGCGCGACGTGGTCAGCGAGATTGCGAGTCGGCTCGAGTTCCTCGACGAAGTGGGCCTGGGCTACCTGACGCTGGACCGCGCGGCGCCGACGCTGAGCGGCGGCGAGGCGCAGCGCATCCGCCTGGCGGCGCAGCTGGGCAGCAACCTGCAGGGGGTGTGCTACGTGCTCGACGAGCCGACGATCGGCCTGCACCCGCGCGACAACGGCATCCTGCTCGGTGCGCTGGCCAAGCTGGGCGACAAGGGCAACACCCTGGTCGTCGTCGAACACGACGAAGACACGATCCGCCGCGCCGACCACCTGATCGACATCGGCCCCAGCGCCGGCAAACGCGGCGGCCGGCTGGTGGCCCAGGGCACGGTGGCGGACCTGTCGGCGCAGGCCGACTCGGTGACCGGCCGCATGCTGGCGCGGCCGCTGCAGCACCCGCTGCAACCGCGGCGCGGCATCGACGCCGAGACACCGGCGCTGCGTGTGACCGGCGCTTCGCTGCACAACCTGCAGAACGTGGACCTGCGTGTGCCGCTGAAGCGCCTGGTCGCCGTCACCGGCGTGTCGGGCAGCGGCAAGAGCACGCTGGCGCGTGACGTGCTGCTGGCCAACGTCCAGTCCGCACTGGCGGGCCAGCGCCAGTGGAGCGGCTGCACTTGGCTCGAAGGCTTCGACGGCATCGACCGTGTGCTGGAAGTCGACCAGACACCCATCGGCAAGACACCACGCTCCTGCCCGGCCACCTACATCGGTTTCTGGGACGCGATCCGCAAGCTCTTCACCGAGACGCTGGAAGCCAAGGCCCGCGGCTACAACGCGGCGCGTTTTTCCTTCAACACCGGCCAGGGCCGCTGCCCGGGCTGCGAAGGCCAGGGCATGAAGACCATCGCGATGAGCTTCCTGCCCGACGTGAAAGTGCCTTGCGACGTCTGCCACGGTGCACGTTTCAACCCCGAGACGCTGGCCGTCAGCTGGCGCGGTAAGAGCATCGGCGACGTGCTGCAGATGGAGGTCGATGAAGCGGTGGACTTTTTCGCCAGCATGCCGGTGATCAGCCATCCGCTGCAGTTGCTGAAGGACGTGGGGCTGGGCTACCTGACGCTGGGCCAGCCCAGCCCGACGCTGAGCGGCGGCGAGGCGCAGCGCATCAAGCTCGTCACCGAACTGAGCAAGGTGCGCGACGACGTCACACGCCGCGGCAACAAGGCGCCGCACACGCTGTACGTGCTGGACGAGCCCACCGTGGGCCTGCACATGGCCGACGTGGAAAAGCTGATCCGCGTGCTGCACCGCCTGGTCGACGGCGGTCACAGCGTCGTCGTCATCGAACACGACCTCGACGTCATCGCCGAAGCCGACTGGGTCGTGGACCTGGGGCCGGAAGGCGGCAACGAGGGTGGCCGCATCGTGGTCGCCGGTGCGCCGGAGCAGGTGGTGGCGGCCGATTCGCACACCGGGCGCTCGCTGGCTCCGGTGCTGGGGCGCTGAGGCCCGGTCAGGCGCTCGCCGACAGGCGGCGTGTCCACACCTGTGCGCGCTGCGCTTCGCCGGCATCGTCCGGCAGCGCGGCGCGTGCCAGCCCTCGTTGAGCCACACAACGTCGTGCTTGAGCAAGGCCCGGTTGAACACGGCATTCCGGTCACGAGTGGCACAGGACTTGGACACAAAGAGGTCGACCGGGTCCAGGCAGTCGGCCACGCGGCCGTTCGTGTTGTCGGTCTGCAGGCGCACAAGCCGCTCTTGCCAGCCACGCGGCAGGTGTGCCGTTTCCGGCCCCACGCCCTGTGCGTCGTAGCCGAAGTGCTCATCGAAAAACGACAGTTCGCCAATGCTGCAGTTGGTCAGGTCGGCGAGTTCGGGGGCCTGCAGCGGGAGATGTCGGCTTCCATCGACAAGGTGCGCTCGGGCGGTGGCGATGGCAGTGATCCAAGGATGGACTGGCTGCCGACCACCACAAACGCGTACTGGTTCGTGATTTCGGCCGCGGCGCGGATCAGATGTTCGAACTGCGGCCTTTGCATGTGCGGAGGATGGCCAGCCGTTGTTCAGGCGCCAGCGGCCGGCCCAGAGGTGAAGCCTGTCGCAGTTGTTGACCGAGGTCGGTGTGCGCCAACGCGCGATCCAGCGGCCCGTGAAGCAGGATGTCGCGCCACACGGTCCCAGTGGTCCAGGCTCGCCAAGGCCTGCACACGCAAGGCCGGCTGTTGCGCGAGTGCCGCCGCGGCCGCCTCGTTCAGCGGCCAGCTCTGGCGGTCGCTGGCATCGTGGCCAGGGTCCATCGTGCAAGCCCACCGCGTGCGCGGTCTGGGCCGCAACCGCGACGTGGTGTCGAGGTCACGCCGCCGCGTCGCCGTTCAGCAACTGTTGCGCACGGGTCTGCAGCGCCTTCGCCTCGCGCTCGTCACCGCAGCGGGCAAGTGCGGCGCTGATGCGCAACAGGGCCACAACCTCGAAGCGCAAGTCCGACACGCTACCAGCCAGCTGCAGCGCGTCCTGCGCATGTTCACGCACAGCAGCGCGGGCCACACGGTCGGCAGCGCAGTCGCACAGGTCGCACAGCAGGTCCAGCGCCAGGTCGGCGGCGCCAATGCAGCGGCTCCAGCGCAGCGCTTGCGTGAATGTGGCTTCGGCGGCTTCGCCGGCACCCAGGCCGCGGTAGCAGCGTGCCAGCTGAGCCAGGGCCAGGCTCACGACGACAGGTTGGCCGCCGGCCTGGACACGGCGCAGGTCAGCTGCTGCCTGGCGCAAGGCGTCGCCGGCCGGGCCGGCGACGGGCAAGGCATGAACGAGAGGCATCGACATGCCGGTCACTGTACGAGGTGCGGCCTGCAGAGCCAGCCCCCGGTTTCCGGGGTATTCCAACCATTTGCCCCTGAACCGCACAATTCTTCGGAAAAGCGTTGCCTGAGACGTTTTCCAAAATCACACCATTGACGGAACGGAATCAATCGACCTCATTGGGATCGATTGATTCCGTTCCGGCCAGAGCGCATTTCCCAATCGTCTAGACTGGCGCACGCCACCGACCGGATCGAAATAGGGTTCCGGCCAGAGCGCATTTCCCAATCGTCTAGACTGAAGCAATGGGCAATGGTCCTGCTGTTGGTGTTCCGGCCAGAGCGCATTTCCCAATCGTCTAGACTCCGAGGCGGCGCATCCGTCGAAGGCCTGGAGTTCCGGCCAGAGCGCATTTCCCAATCGTCTAGTGTCCTGTCCCGCTGATACGTGAGCAAAGTCGATGCAGTTTTTCGAGGATCGAATCTGCGGTGGCTGTCCACTTGAAGGGCTGGCAGTTCGTGTTGTAAGTGGTGACGAAGTGATCGATGC
>JBASTF010000337.1:0-8992 GCA_049274755.1 Rubrivivax sp.
CCCGGGTGTCGACGGCTCGCACCGTGGCGGCGCCAGGCCGCACAAAAACAAACCCTCCGGGTGTTGCCACCGGGAGGGTTCTGGCGGGCCGCGACCGGCCTTATTTCTTGCGCAGCTTCTGGATCGCCGCCAGCTGGGCCGCCATCGCGGCGAACTCGCTTTGCGCGGCCGCCAGGTCGATGTCGCTCTTGGCGTTGCGCATGGCTTCTTCGGCCAGCTTCTTCGCTTCGCCGGCCTTGGCCTCGTCGAGGTCGTGGCCGCGGATGGCGGTGTCGGCGAGCACGGTCACCGTGCCCGGCTGCACTTCGAGAATGCCGCCGGCCACGAAGACGAACTCTTCCTCGCCGTTGTCGGCGCGCTCGATGCGCACGGCGCCGGGCTTGATGCGGGTGATCAGCGGCGTGTGGCGCGGCAGGATGCCGAGCTCGCCGTTTTCACCCGGCAGCGCGACGAACTTCGCCTCGCCCGAGAAGATGCTCTCCTCGGCCGAAACGACGTCGACGTGGATGGTGGTCGCCATGGCGATTCCTTAGTTGATCTTCTTGGCCTTCTCGAAGGCCTCGTCGATCGTGCCGACCATGTAGAAAGCCTGCTCGGGCAGATGGTCGCATTCGCCGGCGACGATCATCTTGAAGCCGCGGATGGTTTCCTTCAGCGGCACGTACTTGCCGGGGCTGCCGGTGAACACCTCGGCCACGTGGAAGGGCTGCGACAGGAAACGCTGGATCTTGCGCGCGCGGGCCACGGCCAGCTTGTCTTCCGGGCTCAGTTCGTCCATGCCCAGGATGGCGATGATGTCGCGCAGTTCCTTGTAGCGCTGCAGCGTGGCCTGCACGGCACGTGTGGTGCCGTAGTGCTCTTCGCCGACGACGTTGGGGTCGATCTGGCGCGAGGTGCTGTCCAGCGGGTCCACGGCGGGGTAGATGCCCAGCGCGGCGATGTCACGCGACAGCACGACGGTGGCGTCCAGGTGGGCGAAAGTCGTGGCCGGCGAGGGGTCGGTCAGGTCGTCCGCAGGCACGTAGACGGCCTGGATCGACGTGATCGAGCCGACCTTGGTCGAGGTGATGCGTTCCTGCAGGCGGCCCATTTCCTCGGCCAGCGTCGGCTGGTAGCCCACGGCGGACGGCATGCGGCCCAGCAGCGCCGACACTTCGGTACCGGCCAGCGTGTAGCGGTAGATGTTGTCGACGAAGAACAGCACGTCGCGGCCTTCGTCGCGGAACGACTCGGCGATCGTCAGGCCGGTCAGGGCCACACGCAGGCGGTTGCCCGGCGGCTCGTTCATCTGGCCGTAGACCATGGCCACCTTCGACTGGCTCAGGTCCTCCTGCACGACGACGTTCGAGTCCGACATCTCGTGGTAGAAGTCGTTGCCCTCGCGGGTGCGCTCACCGACGCCGGCGAACACCGACAGACCCGAGTGCGCCTTGGCGATGTTGTTGATGAGCTCCATCATGTTCACGGTCTTGCCGACGCCGGCGCCGCCGAACAGACCCACCTTGCCGCCCTTGGCGAACGGGCAGATCAGGTCGATGACCTTGATGCCGGTTTCCAGCAGTTCCTGCGACGGGCTCAGCTCGTCGTAGGCCGGGGCCTTGCGGTGGATGGAGGCGGTCAGCGTCTGGTCGACCGGGCCACGTTCGTCGATGGGGTTGCCCAGCACGTCCATGATGCGGCCCAGCGTGGCCTTGCCCACCGGCACCGTGATGGCGGCACCGGTGTTGGTGACCATCAGGCCACGGCGCAGGCCGTCGGAAGAACCCAGCGCAATCGTGCGCACCACGCCGTCACCGAGCTGCTGCTGCACTTCCAGCGTCAGCGCCGTGCCTTCGAGCTTCAGTGCGTCGTACACACGCGGCATCGCGTCCCGCGGGAATTCCACGTCGACCACGGCGCCGATGCACTGGACGATTTTTCCTTGCGACATTTGTCGTTCCTTCTATCGAATGTTCTCAACCACTGATGGCCGCGGCGCCACCGACGATCTCGGAGAGTTCCTTCGTGATCGCCGCCTGACGCGTCTTGTTGTAGACGAGCTTGAGTTCGCCGATCAGCGTGCCGGCGTTGTCGGTGGCCGCCTTCATCGCCACCATGCGCGCACTCTGCTCCGACGCCATGTTCTCGGCCACCGCCTGGTAGACCAGGGCCTCGATGTAGCGCTTCAGCAGGTCGTCGATGACGGTCGGCGCATCGGGTTCGTAGATGTAGTCCCAGCCGTACTGCTTCTTTTCGGCGGCCGTCTGCGCCAGGCGCGCGGCCGACAGCGGCAGCAGCTGCTCGACCTGCGGTTCCTGCTTCATCGTGTTGATGAAGTTGGTGAAACACAGGTAGACCGCATCCAGCTTGCCTTCGACGAAGGCATCCAGCATCACCTTGACCGGGCCGATCAGCTTCTCGAGCTGCGGCGCGTCGCCCAGCTGCACGGCGTGGCTGACCACGTTGGCGCCGATGCGGTTCAGGAAGCCCAGGCCCTTGTTGCCGATGGCCACGGCGCTGATCGCCTGGCCGGCGGCCTGCGCTTCCTTCATCTTCGAGGTGACGGCACGCAGCACGTTGGTGTTCAGGCCGCCGCACAAACCCTTGTCGGTCGTGACGACGATGAACCCGACGGCCTTGGCCGTGCCACCCGAGCGCAGGTACGGCGACTTGTACTCGGGGTTGGCTTCCGACAGATGGGCCGTGATGTTGCGGATCTTGTCGGCGTACGGGCGCGCCGCGCGCATGCGCTCCTGCGCCTTGCGCATCTTGCTGGCCGCGACCATTTCCATGGCCTTGGTGATCTTCTTGGTGTTCTCCACCGATTTGATCTTGCCGCGAATCTCTTTGCCGACCGCCATGGTCTTGCTCCCGGCTTAGGCGAAGGACTTCTTGAACGCGCCGATCGCGTTCGTCAGCTCTTCTTCGGCACCCTTGTCCATGGCCTTGTCGTTCTCCAGCTTGGCCAGCAGGGCGGCGTGGCTGGACTTCAGGTGCTGGTGCAGGCCGTGTTCGAAGCCGAGCACCTTCTTGACGTCGATGTCGTCGAGGAAGCCCTTGTTCACGGCGAACAGCGTGGCGGCCATCAGGCTGATGGACAGCGGGCTGTACTGCGCCTGCTTCAGCAGTTCGGTGACGCGCGCACCGCGGTCCAGCTGCTTGCGCGTGGCGGCGTCCAGGTCCGACGCGAACTGCGCAAACGCGGCCAGTTCACGGTACTGCGCCAGGTCGGTCCGGATGCCGCCGGACAGGCTCTTGACCAGCTTGGTCTGCGCAGCGCCACCCACCCGCGACACCGAGATGCCGGCGTTGATGGCGGGGCGGATGCCGGCGTTGAACAGCGAGGTTTCCAGGAAGATCTGGCCGTCGGTGATCGAGATCACGTTGGTCGGCACGAAGGCCGAGACGTCGCCGGCCTGCGTTTCGATGATGGGCAGCGCCGTCAGCGAACCGGTCTTGCCCTTGACCTCACCCTTGGTGAAGGCTTCGACGTAGTCGGCGTTCACACGGGCCGCACGTTCGAGCAGGCGGCTGTGCAGGTAGAACACGTCGCCGGGGTAGGCTTCGCGGCCCGGCGGGCGGCGCAGCAGCAGCGAGACCTGGCGGTAGGCGACGGCCTGCTTGGACAGGTCGTCGTAGACGATCAGCGCGTCCTGGCCGCGGTCGCGGAAGTACTCGCCCATCGTGCAGCCGGAGTAGGCCGACACGTACTGCATCGCCGCCGATTCCGAAGCGCTGGCCGCGACGACGATGGTGTAGTCCATCGCACCGGCCTGCTCCAGCGAGCGCACCACGTTCTTGATCGACGAAGCCTTCTGGCCGATCGCAACGTAGACGCAGGTCATGTTCTGACCCTTCTGGTTGATGATCGCGTCGATCGCCACGGCGGTCTTGCCGGTCTGGCGGTCGCCGATGATCAGCTCGCGCTGGCCACGGCCGACGGGCACCATCGAGTCGATCGACTTCAGGCCGGTCTGCACCGGCTGGTCGACGCTCTTGCGCGCGATCACGCCCGGCGCGACCTTTTCGATGACGTCGGTCATCTTGGCGTTGATCGGGCCCTTGCCGTCGATCGGCTGGCCCAGCGCGTTGACGACGCGGCCCAGCAGCTCGGGGCCCACCGGCACTTCCAGGATGCGGCCCGTGCACTTCACGGTGTCGCCTTCGGAGATGTGCTCGTACTCGCCCAGAATCACGGCGCCGACGGAGTCGCGCTCGAGGTTCAGCGCCAGGCCGTAGGTGGCCTGGCCACTCTTCGTGGCGGGGAACTCCAGCATTTCGCCGGCCATCACGTCCGACAGGCCGTGGATGCGCACGATGCCGTCCGTGACCGACACGACCGTGCCCTGGTTCTTGATGTCCGCCGAGGCGCCCAGGCCTTCGATGCGGCTCTTGATCAGCTCGGAAATTTCTGCGGGATTCAGGTTCATGTGTCTCTCCTGAAGATCAAGCCGTGAGGGCCATCTTCATCTGTTCCAGACGGGCCTTGACCGAGGTGTCCAGCACCTCGTCGCCAACCACGACACGGATGCCGCCGATCAGCTCGGAATCGATCTCGACCTTGGCGTTGAGCTTGCGGGCGAAGCGCTTTTCCAGCGTTGCCACCACCTCGGCCAGCTGCGCGCCGTCGATGGCAAACGCGCTGTACACGGTGGCGTCGGAAACGCCGCTGCTGGCGTTCACCAGGGCCTGGAACTGCGCTGCGATTTCGGGCAGCGCGGCCAGGCGGCCGTTGGCGATGACGGTGCGCAGCAGGTTGGCAACCTTGCTGTCCAGCGTGCCGCCGGCAACACCGGAGATGACGTCGAACACCTGGCCGGCTTCGGCCTTGGGGTTGTCGGCAAACTGCCGCAGCCCTTCGTTGGCCGCCACGGCCGACAGCGCCGCCAGCTGACCCGTCAGCGCGGCGCCACCACCAGCGGCGGCCTGGTACAGCGCTTCGGCATAGGGCCGGGCGATCGTCGCAAGCTCGGCCATGGTGTCAGAGCTCCGACTTCAGGCGCGACAGCAGCTCGGCGTGCACGCCGGCGTTGACTTCGCGGCGCAGGATCGCCTCGGCACCCTTGACGGCCAGGCCGGCGACCTGCTCGCGCAGCGTCTCACGCGCCTTCACCGCTTCCTGCTCGGCCTCGGCCTTCGCAGCGGCGATGATCTTCGCGCCTTCTTCGCTGGCCTTGCTCTTGGCCTCTTCGACCAGCTGCTGCGCCAGGCGCTCGGCATCGGCCAGGCGCTTGGCGGCGTCGTTGCGCGCAGCGGACAGCTGGGCCTCGACACGCTGGTTCGCGGCGGCGAGATCGGCCTTGGCCTTGTCGGCGGCCGACAGGCCGTCGGCGATCTTGGCCGCACGCTCGTCCAGCGCCTTCATCATCGGCGGCCAGACGAATTTCATCGTGAACCCGACCAGGGCCAGGAACACGATCATCTGGATGATCAGTGTCGCGTTGATGCTCAATTGATGCCTCGCGTAGTTGGGGAATCTCACCCAGCGGACGCCACGGATCCGGCTGTGCCGGGCCGTCGGCGTCGCCCCTTGAGGGGAGCGGCGCAGCCGTTAACTCCCAAGGACAGGGGTGGTCCTATTTACTTCGGGAGGTTGGCGATTTGCGCGAGGAAGGGGTTGGCGGTGGCGAACCACAGCGCGATACCGGTGCCGATGATGAAGGCCGCGTCGATCAGGCCGGCCAGCAGGAACATCTTGGTCTGCAGTTCGCCCATCAGCTCGGGCTGGCGCGCCGCCGATTCGAGGTACTTGCTGCCCATGATGCCGATGCCGATGCAGGCACCGATGGCGCCGAGACCGATGATCAGGCCGGCGGCGAGGGCGACAAAGCTGATGACTTCCATTTTTTGCTCCAAGTAGGAAGGTTTTGGGGGGAAAGCGAAAGGAAAGGGAAAACGCGAAAACTCAGGGCGCGGCGTCAGTGCGCGTCATGGGCCTGACCCACGTACACCAGCGTCAGCATCATGAACACGAAGGCCTGCAGCGTGATGATGATGAGGTGGAACACCGCCCAGACAAACCCGGCGACGACGTGGCCGATGGCCAGCGGGATGCCCACGGCCGTGAAGAACGCGCCGCCCATCAGCGCGATCAGCAGGAAGATCAGTTCGCCGGCATACATGTTGCCGAACAGCCGCATGCCGTGCGAGACGGTCTTGGCGACGAACTCGATGATCTGCATCAGGAAGTTGACCGGATACAGGAACCACTTGTCGCCGAACGGGGCCGAGAACAGCTCGTGGATCCAGCCGCCGGCGCCCTTGATCTTCAGGTTGTAGTAGATGCAGATCAGCAGCACGGTGACCGACAGGCCCATCGTCACCGAGAGGTCGGCAGTGGGCACCACACGCAGGTAGTCGGCGCCCTTGGGCGCAACACCGTGCCACAGCGCCGGCAGCAGGTCCACCGGCAGCAGGTCCATCGCGTTCATCAGGAAGATCCAGACGAAGACCGTCAGCGCCAGCGGGGCCACGAACTTGCGGCTGGCGGCGTTGTGCACGATGCCCTTGGCCTGGGTGTCGACCATCTCGATGAGGATCTCGACGGCGGCCTGCAGCCGGCCCGGCACGCCCGAGGTGGCCTTCTTCGCGACGCTGGCCAGCAGCCAGCAGCCGAACACGCCCAGCAGCAGGGCGAAGAACAGCGAGTCGATGTTGATCACCGAGAAGTCGGCGACACCGTGCTGGGCCTTGTTCTGCAGGTGGTGCAGGTGGTGCACGATGTACTCACCTGCGGTGGGCGCTTGTGCTGCTGCTTGTCCTTCGGCTGCCATCGATGTGTCGTCCCGATTCGTCGTTTCTTCAGCGGCCGCGCCACAGCAGCGCCAGCCAGTACACCTTCATGCACAGCACCAGGCCCACCAGCAATGCCGGCCAGCTCAAGGGCTGCACGAGCCGCGGTGCCAGCATCAGCATGGCGACCGAGACCGCAATCTTCACAAACTCCCACAACATGAAGCTGACGGCACTGCTGCCGGGCGACATGCTGCTGAAGCGGCTGGTCATGCCGCGGGCCATCAAGGCCCCCGGCACCACCACCGTGGCCGCCCCCATCAGCAGCGACCACGCCACAACCCCCTGGCCGGTGACCAGCAGCGCCAGCAGCGCCGCCACTCCACCCACCACCGCCTGCAGCCCGATCACGCGCCACGGTGACAGTGGCGGCTCCTTGGCACGCAGGGCCTGCGCTTCCTCCCGGCTCAGCGCCTTGAAATTCTTGGCAACTGCCCCATCTTCGTCATCGTCCCAGCCACTCTGGCGCCCGGGCGGGTTGTTCCGTGCGATCGCCATGGTTGGATGCGGATGCGGTCAGCAAAGCCTTGGAATTATACGAACAAACCCGAGGCATCCCGAAACGGCTGCTTGCAAGCGTCCCGGTGCCGTGCCGGGAGATCGCTTGACGGCCATCATCGCGGCTGGTCCACGCCCGCTGCGCCGCCCCGATGAACCCGTACTTCGACGCCAGGAAACCGCACCACCGCAGCGGCGGTTTCCAGAATAACTACCAGGAGTTCCAGCTCAAGGGCGTGGGTGAACTGCTGCGCTGGCGGCTCGAAGCCTCGCGGCGTGGCCTGCCGGTGCCGCCGCAGGCGCCGGTGCCGACGGTGGCGGTGGACCGCGCCTTCCTCGCTGCCAACAGCGGGGCCGCGATTCAGCCGGCCGTCACCTGGCTGGGCCACGCCACGACGCTGGCGCAGTTCGGCGGCCTGACGTTGATCACCGACCCGGTGTTCAGCGAGCGCTGCTCGCCGCTGCAGTTCGTCGGCCCGCGGCGTGCGCAGCCGCCGGCGCTGGCGCTGGACCAGCTGCCGCACATCGACCTGGTGCTGATCTCGCACAACCACTACGACCACCTCGACGAAAGCAGCGTCAAGGCGCTGAACGCACAGGCCGGCGGGCCACCGCTGTTCGTGGTGCCGCTGGGCATCAAACCCTGGCTGGCGCAGCGTGGCATCACACGCTGCGTCGAGCTCGACTGGTGGCAGGCGCAGATGTTCGCCGGCGCCGAGATCGTGTGTACGCCTGCCCAGCACTGGTCGGGCCGTGGTGTGCAGGACAGACTCGCCACCTTGTGGGGCGGCTTCGCGGTGCTGGCGCCCGACTGCCACTTCTTCTTCGCCGGCGACACCGGCTACTCGCAGGACTTCGCCGACATCCGCCGGCACTTCGCCGGCCGCCAGCAGGCCGGTGGCGGCTTCGACATCGCGCTGCTGCCGATCGGCGCCTACGAACCGCGCTGGTTCATGCAGCAGCAGCATGTGAACCCGGCCGAAGCCGTGCAGATCCATCGCGACCTCGGCGCCAAACGTTCGCTCGGTGTGCACTGGGGAACTTTTGCCCTGACCGACGAGTCGCTGGACGAGCCGCCGCGGGCGCTGGCCGCCGCACGTGCGGCACAAGGCCTGGCGGACAATGACTTCTTCGTGCTCGCGGTCGGCCAGACCCGCGTGCTGCCGCGCCGAACCGCCTGAAGCTCCGATGCGCTTTCGTCTCCTCCTGCCGCTGCTGCTCTCCACCGTCTCGTTCCTGCCTGCCTGGGCGGCGGACTCGGCCGTCGTCACGACGCCGCAGGTGCGTGCCGAACTCGTGGCCCATGCGCCCGAGGGGGTGCTGGCGGGCAAGCCGGTCTGGCTGGGGCTGAAGATCGAACACGCGCCGCACTGGCACACCTACTGGAAGAACCCGGGTGATTCCGGCCTGCCGACGGCGCTGCAGTGGACGTTGCCGGGCGGCGCCACGGCCGGCGAGATCCAGTGGCCGACGCCGAAGAAGCTGCCGATCGGGCCGCTGATGAACTACGGCTACGAAAACACGCTGCTGCTGCCGGTGCCGGTGGCGGTGCCTGCGGGTTTCAGCGGCAGCCAGTTCGACGTGAAGCTGCAGGCCGACTGGCTGGTGTGCAAGGAAGTCTGCATCCCGGAGTCGGGCAGCTTCAGCCTCTCGCTGCCGGCGCAGGCGGCCACGGCCGGCCACGCGGCGCTGTTTGCTGCCGCCCGCGCCGCGCTGCCGCAGC
>JBASTF010000338.1:0-5640 GCA_049274755.1 Rubrivivax sp.
TACCTGGTCGGCGCCGGCGACGCCTGGGCCGCCATCGACCCCGGCCCGGTCGACGACAGCCATCTGCAGGCCTTGCTGGCAGCCGCGCCCGGGCGCATCAGCCATGTGCTGACGACCCACACGCACCGCGACCATTCACCCGGTGCGGCGGCGCTGGCCGCCGCCACCGGTGCGCCGGTGTGGGGCCGTGTGGCTGCACATCCGCAGGGCCAGGACGACAGCTTCGTGCCGCAGCACCAGCCGCAGCATGGCGAGCGCATCCACATCGCCGACGGTGTGACGCTGCGTGTGATCCACACACCTGGCCACGCCTCCAACCACCTGTGTTACCTGCTGGAGCAAGAGAAGCTGCTCTTCACCGGCGACCATGTGATGCAGGGTTCCACCGTCGTCATCAACCCGCCCGATGGCGACATGGCGGCGTATCTGAGCGCACTGACAGCCCTGCTCGACGAAGACCTGGACTGGCTGGCACCGGGCCATGGTTTCCTCGTCGACCAGCCGCATGGCGTGCTGCGTGCGCTGGTGGCGCACCGCCTGAAGCGCGAGGACCGTGTGCGCGCCGCCTTGCGCCGCGCTGGCGAAGCCGAACTCGCAGCCCTGGTGCCCGATGCCTATGCCGACGTGCAGCCGGGGCTGTACCCGGTGGCACGGCGTTCGCTGCTGGCGCACCTGCTGAAACTGCAGCACGACGGCGAGGCCGCCAGCGCCGACAACGGCGAACGCTGGCGCTACCTGGGCAACTGAGCCTCGGGCGGCGGCGCCTGCCAGCGCCCGTCCAGCAGCAGCTGGTGCGGCCCGAACTGGCGCTTGTAGGCCATCTTCGGGCTTTCGGCGATCCAGTAGCCCAGGTAGACATGCGGCAGCTTCAGCAGCTTGGTCTGCTCCACCTGCCACAGCACGCTGTAGGTGCCGTAGCTCGCTTTTTCCTCGGGCTCGTAGAAGGTGTAGACGGCCGAGATGCCGTCGTTCAGCACGTCCAGAATGCTGACCATCTTCAGCGCGCCGGGGCTGCCGTCGGCAGCCGGTTCGCGGAACTCCACCAGCCGCGAGTTGACGCGGCTTTGCAGCAGGAACTGCGTGTACTGATCGACGCTGTCGTGGTCCATGCCGCCGCCGGCGTGGCGGCCGCTCTGGTAACGCAGGTAGAGCTGGTAGTGTTCGGGCACGAAACACAGGCGCAGCACACGCGCCTTCAGCCCGGCGTGCTGTTTCCAGGCGCGGCGCTGGCTGCGTGTGGGCTCGAAGCCGGCCGCCGGCACACGCAGCGGCACGCAGGCGCGGCAGCCGTCGCAATACGGCCGGTAGGTGAACATGCCGCTGCGGCGGAAGCCGTTGGCGACCAGGCCCGAATAGGCGTCGGCATGGATCAGGTGGCTGGGCGTGGCCACCTGCGAACGGGCCTGGCGCCCGGGCAGGTAGCTGCACGGATACGGCGCCGTGGCGTAGAACTGCAGCGATGAAAGGGGAAGCTCTTTCGGGTGCGTCACGCGCTGATTCCGTCCCTGGAGGCGGGCGACGGCAGCAACCGTGCCCACATCGCAGGATCATAGGACCAATCGGCGATGTCGGGTTCCCCCGAAGCCCGGGCCACGTGGGCGACAAACTCGCTGCGCGGGATCTCGTGGGCGCCGAACGAGGCCAGGTGGCGTGTGTTCTGCTGGCAGTCGATCAGTGCGATGCCATGGGTGCGTGCAAAACACACCAGGGCGCAGAGCGCGATCTTCGAGGCGTCGCTGCGGTGCGCAAACATCGACTCGCCGTAGAACATGCGCCCCAGACCCACGCCGTAGAGCCCACCAACGAGCTGGCCGTCGACCCAGGTCTCCACACTGTGCGCGCGCCCCTGCTGGTGCCAGGCGCTGTAGGCGTCCAGCATCGCCGGCACGATCCAGGTGCCGTCCTGGCCTTCACGCGGTGTGCCGGCGCAGGCGGCGATGACCTGCTCGAAGGCCGTGTCGATGCGCAGTTCGCAGCCCGGTGTGCGCAGGAAACGCCGCAGCGTCTTGGCCAGCGACTTCGAGAGCTGGAAGCCGGCCACCGGCAGCACCATGCGCGGGTCCAGGCTCCACCACAGCACCGGCTGACCCGGGCTGTACCAGGGGAAGATGCCCAGGCGGTAGG
This sequence comes from Rubrivivax sp., assembly GCA_049274755.1. Classification (GTDB taxonomy): domain Bacteria; phylum Pseudomonadota; class Gammaproteobacteria; order Burkholderiales; family Burkholderiaceae_C; genus Rubrivivax. The sequence continues at coordinate 2,125 of JBASTF010000338.1, forward strand.
CTTCTTCCAGCCGCGCCGTCGTCACCTGGCCGCCGGCGGCGACGAGGCCGGGGAAATCGGTGCCCGGCCCCAGCGCGCTGCTGGCCGGTGGCAGCGGCGTCGCTGCGTCGTCCAGCCAGGTCAGCCGAGCAGCCGCCACAGGAAGCTGTTCTCCAGCGCCATCATCTGCGCACGCTGTGCGTTGTCGGCGGCGCCGCCGTGGCCGCCCTCGAGGTTTTCCCAGTACAGCACCGCGTGCCCTTGTTCACGCATGCGCGCCGCCATCTTGCGGGCATGGCCGGGGTGCACACGGTCGTCGCGGGTGGACGTGGTGAACAGCACGCTGGGCAGCCGGGTGCCGGGCTTCACGTTCTGGTAGGGGCTGTAGCGGCCGATGAAGGCCCAGTCCGCGGCGTCGTCGGGGTTGCCGTACTCGGCCATCCACGAAGCGCCGGCCAGCAGCCGGTGGTAACGCCGCATGTCCAGCAGCGGCACCATGCAGACCACGGCGCGGAACAGCTCGGGCCGCTGCAGCATCACGGCGCCGACCAGCAGGCCGCCGTTGCTGCCGCCTTCGATGGCCAGCCTGGCGGGCTGGGTGACGCGGTGGCGCACCAGGTCTTCGGCCACGGCAGCCAGGTCGTCGTAGCTGCGCTGCTTGTGTTCGCGGATCGCCGCCTGGTGCCAGCCGGGGCCGAACTCGCCGCCGCCACGCAGGTTGGCCAGCACGTAGACGCCGCCCCGTTGCAGCCAGGCGCGGCCGACGGTGCCGGAGTAGGCCGGCTGCATCGCCACCTCGAAGCCGCCGTAGCCGTACAGCAGCGTCGGGTTGCTGCCGTCGGCGGTGGCGCCGGCCGGCCAGACGACGAAGTAGGGCACCTGCGTGCCATCGGCGCTGGGGGCAAACCGCTGCTCCACACGCATGCCGGCACGGTCGAAGAAGCTGGGCCGCGACTTCAGCGTCTGCAGTGCCGGTTGGCCGAGTTCACCGAGCAGCAGCGAATCGGGCGTCAGGAAATCGGTGTAGTTCAGCAGGAAGTGCTCGGCCAGCGGGTCGTTCGCCAGCAACTCGTCGTGCAGCGGCGTCAGCGACAGCGTGCCGGGGTGGGGCGCCTGCAGCGTGCCATGGCGCCAGCCGTCGGCAGCGGGTGTGCAGGTCTCGAGGCGGCTGGCCACGTTGTCCAGCACGTTCAGCAGCAGCGTGCTGCGTGTGGCGCCATAACCGGCCAGCGACGCGGTGGCCGTCGGCGTGAACAGCGCCGTGAGCTGGCGTTCGCCGCGCAGATAGGCCTCGGCCTCGGCCACCAGCAGGCTGCCACGTGGCCAGGTGTGGCCGGCCACGGTCCAGTCGCTGCGCAGTTCGAGCAGCAGATGCCGGTGCCAGAAGGCCAGCGAGGCGTCGCTGGGTTTGTCGATCTCGGCCAGGCTGCCGTCGGCCTGCAGCAGCCACAGGCGGTTGTTGTAGAAGTCGGTGGCGCGCACGAACAGCGTGCGCTCGAAGCCCGGTGTGCGGTCGACGCTGACGGCGGCGCGGATGTCGCCGGCCTCGCCTTCGAACACCGTCACCGCCTGGTCCAGCGGCGTGCCGCGCTGCCAGCGTTTCACCACGCGCGGGTAGCCGGAATCCGTGAGTGCGCCGGGGCCGAAGTCGGTGGCGACGTAGACGCTGCTGTCGTCGATCCAGTCGACGCTGCACTTGGCCTCGGGCAGCACGAAACCGCCGGCGACAAACTGTTTGGCGACGAGGTCGAACTCACGCACGACGCTGGCATCGGCGCCGCCGCGCGACAGCGACACCAGGGCCAGCCGGTATTCGGGGCCGTAGGCACGTGCGCCGGCCCAGACCCAGTTTTCGCCTTCGGCCAGCGCCAGCGCGTCGAGGTCCAGCACCGTTTCCCAGGCCGGTGCCGGCTGGCGGTACGCGTCCAGCGAGCAGCGCCGCCACAGGCCGCGTGGATGTTCGGCGTCGCGCCAGAAGTTGTAGAAGCTGTCGCCGCGGCGCGCGATGTAGGGAATCTGCTCGCGCGAGTCCAGCACCTCGCGGATGGCGTCGCGGGTGGCGGCGAAACGGGGCTCGGCCTGCAGCAGCGCCTCGGTTTCGGCATTGCGCTCGCGCACCCAGGCCAGGGCCTGTTCGCCCAGCACCTCTTCCAGCCACAGATGGGGGTCCTGCGCCTCGTTGCTGCTCATGCTGGGTCTCCGAACAGGCGCTGCGGGTTGAGCTCGACGCTGTCGCTGCCGTTGCCCACCCAGATGTGGCCGTCCTGCACCGTCACCTGCAGTTGCATCGAACGCTGCGCCAGTGCGCCCAGCGCCTGGCTTTGTGCCGCCGGCAGCTGCCAGACCTGCAGGTTGCGCAGCCGCGTCAGCTTGTTCGCGATGCCGGCCCACCACACCGGCACGCTGCTGGCATAGGCGTACAGCGTCACCAGTTCGGCACGGCCGCAGGCCTTGACGAGCCGGCGGTCGTCGACCTGGCCGACGTCGATCCAGTGCACCAGCTGGCCGGTGAGGTCGTGCTGCCAGAGGTCGGGTTCGTCGGTGTCCGACAGCCCACGCGCAAACTGCAACTGGCCACGTTCGTCGTCGGGTGCCACCTGCAGTGCAAAGGCCAGCAGCCGCACCATCATGCGTTCCTCGGTTTCCGAGGGGTGCAGGGCAATCGTCAGCGAATGGTCCGCATACAGCGAACGGTCCATGTCCGCGATCTGCAGCGCGGCTTTGTAGATGGTGGATTTGAGCGCCATGTCGGCGCGCACTGTGCCACAGCCACCTACTTCGCTTCGGCCAGGGCCTTCAGGTTCGTGAGGCCGGCCTCGAAATCTTGGCCCACCATGCGGTCGGCGAACAAGCCCATCCAGCGGAACAAGGGGTTCTTGCCGATGTCTCCGTTCATCGTCCAGGTGACCTTGGTGCCGCTGCCTTCGGTGGCGAACACGAAGTCGCCGCGCGAGGTGGTGCCGAAGTCGGGGAAAAACAGGTCGTAGGCCACACGCTGGCCGGGCACGGCGGTGGTGAAGCGCATGCGGCCGTCGCCTTCGGTGGCGCTTTTCCATTCCCACACCGCGTCGGTGCCCGAGGGCGGGCCGGCATAGGTGATCTGCATGGCCGGGTCGCGCCGGTTCCAGACGCTCCATTGTTTCCAGCCGCGAGGGTCGGCAACCAGGGTGTACACCTTGTCCGCCGGCGCTGCGACGACGGTGCTGCGCACGACGCTGAAACCCGGCGGCAGCAGCAGTCCGCCCAGCAGCAGCACGGCCACCAGGGCCAGCACCGTGCCCAGCAGCCATTTCAGGATCTTCATCGCGCCCTCCGGCGGCGGTAGCGGGCCCCCAGTGTCGCGGGGTCATGGCCTTGTCACAAGGCTTTGGGCGGATGGCATCATTGCAAACTTCGCCGGCGTCCGTGCGCCGCACCCCCATTCGAGGACTTGTGTCTATGACCCGCTTGCCCGCGACCGGCCGCCCGGTGGCCGTGTTTTTCGTTGCCGCGCTGGCCCTGGCCGCCGCGCAGGCGCAGACATCCACCCCGCCGGCC
>JBASTF010000339.1:0-2189 GCA_049274755.1 Rubrivivax sp.
TGCGGGCGCTGGTCGCGGCGCTGCAGCCCCATGCCCCGACCGGTGCGCTGCCGGCGCTGCAACGCCTGGCCGAGGCCGACGAGGTCTTCCTCGAGCGCCAGGCCGATGCGCTGCTGCTGGGCCTGCAGACCGGCCTGGACCTGGCCACCGCCCCGCTGGTTGCCGCGGCGCTGCAGGTCTGCTGGACGCACCTGGTGCTGACGACGCAGGCCCAGGCAGCCGGCCGCGCCGCACCCTTCGGCCGCATCGACGAGGAAACGAACTGCCCCTGCTGCGGCAGCCGGCCGGTGGCCAGCCTCACGCGCAGCAGCGGTGAATCGCTGGGCCAGCGCTACCTGCATTGCTCGCTGTGCAGCACGCAGTGGCACCTGGTACGCATCCGCTGCTCGCACTGCCTGTCGGGTCAGAAGCTGGCCTACCAGTCGCTGGACCTGGCGGCCGACGGCGCACCCGATGCGCAGCGCGCGACCCGTGCTTCGCTGCAGGCCGAAACCTGCGACGACTGCGGCCACTATCTCAAGATCCTGCACAGCGACCGCGACCCCATGGTCGAGCCGGTGGCCGACGACCTGGCCAGCCTGACGCTGGACCTGCTGGTCTCCGAGGCGGGTTACCGCCGCCACGGCCTGAACCTGATGCTGTTGTTCGGCGACGCACCCGAAGCGGCACCGCCACCCGACCCCGGAGCGCCCTGATGGCGCGGCCCACCGAATCCGTCGTCGACGGTTCCAAGGCCAGCCCGAAGGAGCTTCCCGCCGTGGACCGGCTGCTGCGCGACGCGGCCGTGCGCAGCCTGCTCGACGCACATGGCCACACGCTGGTGGCCGGCGAAGCCCGCACCCTGCTCGATGCGCTGCGCACACAGGCCCTGGCCGGCACGCTGGCGCGCGACGACGTGGCACCGCCGGCACTGGCCGCTGCGCTGGCAGCGCGTGTCGAACAACGGCTGCGCCCACGCATGCGGCGGGTGCTGAACCTCACCGGCACGGTGATCCACACCAACCTCGGCCGCGCGCTGCTGGCCGAGCCGGCGCTGCAGCACCTGCTGGCGATGATGGCCGGCCCCAACGACCTGGAATACGACCTGGCCAGCGGCGGCCGCGGCGACCGCGACAGCATCGTCGAGGAACTGCTGTGCACGCTGACCGGTGCCGAGGCCGCCACCGTCGTCAACAACAACGCCGCTGCGGTGCTGCTGACGATCGCGGCGCTGGCGCGGGGCCACGAGGTCATCGTCTCGCGTGGGGAACTGGTCGAGATCGGCGGTGCCTTCCGCATGCCCGACGTGATGGCCAGCGCCGGCGCCACGCTGGTGGAAGTGGGCACGACGAACCGCACACACCCGCAGGACTACGAACGTGCGATCGGCGAACGCACCGCGCTGCTGATGAAGGTGCACACCAGCAACTACGCCGTGCAGGGTTTCACCAGCGCCGTCGACGAAGGCACGCTGGCCGCCGTCGCCCATGCCCGTGGGCTGCCGCTGGCCAGCGACCTGGGCGCCGGTTCGCTGGTGGACCTGGCGGCCTATGGCCTGCCGCGTGAACCGCTGCCACAGGAAAAGCTGGCTGCCGGCTGCGATGTCGTCAGCTTCAGCGGCGACAAGCTGCTGGGCGGGCCGCAGGCCGGCCTCATCGTCGGCAGCAGGGCTGCGGTGGGTCGCATCCGCAAGTTCCCGATGAAACGGGCGCTGCGCATGAGCAAGCTGCCGCTGGCGGCGCTGGAAGCCACGCTGCGCCTGTACCTGCGGCCCGAGCGCCTGGCGCAGGACCTGCCGACGCTGCGGCTGCTGACACGCCCCGAGGCTGCCATCCGCACACTGGCGACCGCGCTGCAACCCGCCGTGGCCGCGGCGGTGGCGCCGCGTTTCGGCGTCGAGGTGCTGGCGCTGCAAGGGCAGATCGGCTCGGGCTCGCTGCCGGTGGACCGGCTGCCGTCGGCCGGGCTGGCGCTTGCGCCGCTGCAAAAAAAGGGCGCCGGCCGTGCGCTCGACACGCTGGCCACGGCGCTGCGGGCGCTGCCGTTGCCGGTGATCGGTCGCATCGCCGACGACCGTTTGCTGCTGGACCTGCGCTGCCTGGAAGACCCGGCGCCCTTCGTCGCGCAACTGGCAGCGCTGCAGGAGGCGCTGGCATGACGGGCCGCCGCCGCTTCGTGGCTGCCGCGCTGGCGGCTGCGCTGCCCACGGC
>JBASTF010000340.1:0-2185 GCA_049274755.1 Rubrivivax sp.
CCAGCGAACTTGCGGCGCGGCTGAACGAGCGCTACGGCGGCAGCCGCACACGCGGCGGCGTCAGCGCCGAGGCCGAACTGCCGGCCGCCAGCGGCCTGATCCACGCCACGCCCACCGGCATGGACAAGCTGCCCGGCCTGCCATTGCCGGCCGAACTGCTGCACCGCCGCCTGTGGGTGTCGGAGATCGTCTATTTCCCGCTGGAAACGGCGCTGCTGAAGGCGGCCCGCGAACGCGGCTGCGCCGTCAGCGACGGCGGCGGCATGGCCGTGGGCCAGGCGGTGGGTGCCTTCGAGCTGTTCACCGGCCGTGCCGCCAACGCCGAACGTGTGGACGCGCATTTCCGCCAGCTCGTGGCCGGCCGCGCCTGAGCAACGAACGGGCGCAGGCCTGGCGCCTGCCGCCGATAGGAGACCCCCGATGAGCCCCTCCCTCGCCCGCGAGGCCGTCATCCACACGCCGAACCCGCTGGGGCTGGCCGGCATCGAGTTCGTCGAATACACGACACCGCGGCCGCAGGCCTTCGGCCAGGTGCTGGAGCAGCTGGGCTTCAGGCCGGTGGCGCGCCACCGCTCGCGCGAGGTGCTGCTGTACCGCCAGGGTGGCATGAACATCGTCGTCAACGCCCACGGCCTGCCGCCGGGCAGCGACGCGGCGCCGCAGATTGCCGCCGTCGCGCTGCGGGTGCGCGATGCCGGCGCCGCCTGGAAGCAGGTCGTCGATCTCGGCGCCTGGCCGGTGCCGGTGAACGTGCAGCCGATGGAGCTGCACATCCCCGGCATCCACGGTGTCGGCCCCAGCCGGCTGTACTTCGTCGACCGCTGGGTCAGTGACGGCCACCCGGGTGCGTTTTCGATCTACGACGTGGACTTCGTGCCGATCCCGACGGTGCGGCCGGAAGTGCCCGCCGCCGAAGGGCTGGGCTGGTTCGGCATCGTGCAGTACGTGGGCATCGACCGCATCGCCGACTGGTGCGAGTTCTACGGTGCGCTGTTCGGCTTCACGACGCTGCCCGACGAGCAGCGCTTCGGCATCCTGCCGGCCGGCCGTGTGCTGCGCTCGCCCTGCGGCACGTTTTTCCTGCAGCTGATCGAGCCGCCGCCCGACGCCGAGGTCGACCAGACCGAGCTGTTCCAGCGTGTGGCCTTCGGCACCGCCGACGTGCCGGCGGCGGTGCGGGTCCTGCACCAGCGTGGCATCGAGTTCGTCGACTCCGAGGCCCTGCATCCCGATGCCCGCGGCGCGCTGACCAAACCGCTGTTCGGCGGCGCGATGTTCGAGCTGGTGCACCACGAGGTCTGAGCCATGCAGGCCGCACCGCACATCGCCGACTTCGGCATGGACACGATCTCGTTCGCCGGCCCGCTGGCGGCCAAGCTGCGCGCCATCCGCGAGGCCGGCTTCGGCCAGGTGATGCTGGCCGCACGCGACCTCGTCGGCCACCCCGACGGCTGGACCGCCGCCGTGCAGGAGGTGCTGAGCAGCGGCCTGCGTGTCACCGGCTTCCAGGTGCTGCGCGACTTCGAAGGCCTGTCGGGCCATTTGCACGACTACAAGGTCGACATCGCGCGTTCGATGATCGAAATGTGCGCGGCGCTGCGCAGCCCGGTGCTGCTGGCCTGCAGCAGCACCAGCGTGCATGCCAGCGCCGAGCGCGAACACATCGCACGCGACCTGCGCAAGCTGGCGATGATGGCGCTGCCGTTTGGCATCCGCGTCGCCTACGAAGGTCTGAGCTGGGGCCGGCACCTGAACGACAGCATCGGCGCCTGGGACGTGGTGCAGATGGCCGACGCGCCCAACCTGGGCCTGGGGCTGGACTCGTACCACAGCTTCGCGACGAAGACGCCGGTGGAGGCGCTGCAGGGCGTGGACCCGGCGAAGATCTTCCTCGTGCAGCTGTCCGACTTCATGTGGCACGAGGTGCGCACGGTGCAGGAGCGCATCGACACCGCACGCCACTTCCGCGTGTTCCCCGGCGAAGGCGTGCACAGCGACGACATCGTCGGCCTCGTGCACGCGCTGGACGCACTGGGCTACCGCGGCGACTACAGCTTCGAGGTCTTCAACGACGACTACCAGCAGCTGCCGCTGCCCACGGTGGCGCAGCGTGGCCAGCGTTCGGCCACCTGGCTGGCCGAAGACGTGCTGCGGCGTGCGGTGCCGCTGCCGGGCAAGGCGCCGC
>JBASTF010000341.1:0-2922 GCA_049274755.1 Rubrivivax sp.
CGCCACTACGGCACGGCCGGCCGCGCCTGGCTCGAATGGCTGTGCGATCAGCACGCCCGGTTGCCCGAACGCCTGCAGACGCTGACGGACCGCTACCGCGCCGAGTTCGTGCCCGAGGCGGCATCGGAACAGGTGCGCCGAGTGGGTTCACGCTTCGCCCTGGTGGCCGCTGCCGGCGAGTTGGCGGGCGAAGCAGGCATCACGGGGTGGCAACCCGCGCATGCGGCCTGGGGCGTGCGCCAATGCTTCGAGGCCTGGCTCGGCGCGCGTGGCCACTTGGACAACGGCGAAGACGTAGCAATGCTGCGCCAGGTGCGGGCATGGCTTGAGAAAAACGGCGATGCACTGCTGACCTACACGCATCGCGCGATGGATGACCACAAGGCCGCGACGCCGCTGCGGTCAGGCTTCAAGCGGTTGATCGATGAACACGGAAAGCCGCTGAAGATCGATGCCGCCGTGGAGTACGTCGACAAGCTGAGCGCCGCAGAGTCAAGCGAGCGCCGCAGTGCGTTGGTGGAGTTCCTGATCCTGCCCGAGGCCTTCAAGCGCGAGGTGTGCAAGGGCTTCGACTCTTCGGCCGTGGCCCGGGTTCTGAAACGCCGCGGCCACTTGACTCACGAGGCCGACAGGTTGACGACGAAGCAGCGGCTACCCGGCATGGGCAAGGCGACGTGCTACCACGTCAAGCCGTCGATCTTCGGGGATGACTTCGACGGGCTGTAGTTCAACGCCAAATGCGCAGAGCTGCCCATGATCAACCGTGTCGGGCACCTTTACACGCTTGTTTGTAGTGGGGCGCAAGTCGTTGTTTTTGTGGGTCGGCGTGTTTTGTGCATGCAACCGACGATTGCTTGAAGCCAAGTTTCATCTTCGGTGCGCAAGTGGTTGATCGGCAACATTTCTGCGGCTAGTCGAAACGTTGATTGCGCTCCAAAAAGTTGCGGCGCACAGTGCGAAAATCGCAGCAAGCACCATAGAGGAGACCAGATGGTGACGTTCCAAACGGAGCTGCAGACATACGAAAACGCGTTGCCCGCGATGCTCAAGGAGAGCGACGGAAAGTTCGTTGTGATTCGCGGGACCGAGGTGTGCAAGGTCTTGCCGACCTACGAAGAGGCTTTGGACTGGGCCTATGACCGCTTTGGGCTTGAGCGCTTCTTTGTGAAGCAAATCAATGCCGAGGAGGCTATTGCGCACTTCTCCCGCGATCTGGGGCCGTGCGGGGCCTAACGATCCCGATTCTTAGGTCGGGTGCCCTGATCGAGGTGCACATCGGACCCAGCAATGCCCGGCGCCGCACACTGCAGCGGCAGGGGCGCCCGGTGCCGCCTCCGGTTCAAGCTTCGCTGCTGATAGACACCGGTGCTTCCATGTCCTTGGTCGATGCGGCAGTGATGCGCTCCCTGCAGCTCACGCCCACTGGCGCAACCCTCTACCACTCCACTTCAACCAACGGTGTGGCTCAGCCCTGCGACATCTACGACGTTCAGTTCATCTTGGGTGGCGTCGCGACGCCCAGCACGCTTCGCATCGATCCCCTGGCCATCATGGCACCTGCCTTCATCAATCATCCATTTGAAGGGCTGCTTGGGCGGGACGTGCTCGGGCAACTGCAAGTCGCATGGAATGGGCCTGGGCAGACCGTCCGAATCGAGTATCCCTAGGCGAACGTAGGCTGGTGGCGGTACGAGTTCGCCATAGAACTGTCCCCGTAAGTTCTGACACCGGGGACACTTTGGTTAGACCCGGGGACGGCGAAAGCTAGCATCCATGCGGGTTTCAAGAGGTTGTCCCCGTGTCCCCGCTGTCCCCGGTCACTTTTGCAGTGGACGAAAGTTTGGCCCGGTTGCCCGGTGGTCACAGACCGAGGCCACGGCCCAAAGCGCCACCGCGACTTGCGACAGAATCGGGAGCAGCGTGCAGGCCCTGGGGGCAACTTTGGGGGCAACTGTCGTTGAATCGACAGATTTTACCTAAGCAATGAGGTTCCTGTCGGAACCAGCGCGGCAGCGGGGTCAGTGCCCGGCAATCTGCCGACGGTAGTCGCGCAGGCGCCGCAGTTCCAGCACCACACCCGGCGGGAAGCCCTGGCGGCCACCGCGGCGGTCGACCAGCAGGTCGTCGAACACCGCTTCCACCAGGCCTTCGTCGGCCCAGCACCAGGCGACGCGGTTGGCCAGCCGCGGGAAACGTTCGCACAAGCGCAGCGGGCGGCGCCCATTGGGCAGCCGGCGCAACCAAGTGCGGGCGCCGTCGTTCAGCGTCTCGTCGCAAGCCCGCGTCGGGCGGCGGTGGCGCGCCTCGGCGGGTTCGGGGCGCAAGCTCGGTGCCAGCAGTCGAAGAAGAGGCAGCATACCGGCGTCATCGGCGCCGCGGCGGCGAACCTGAGGGCTGGCGTGTTGCCGCTCGTGTCAGGTCTGCGGCGTGCGCAACGCACGCGACAGCATCATCACCGGAATCAGCCCGACGGCCACGATGGCCAGCGACGGCAACGCGGCTTCGGCGAGGCGCTCGTCGCGTGCGAAGTTGTAGGCCACGACAGCCAGCGTGTCGCTGCCGAAGGGGCGCAGCACCAGGGTGGCCGGCAGTTCCTTCATCACATCGACAAACACCAGCAGCGCCGCGGCCAGCGCCGACCGCTTCAGCAGTGGCAGGTGCAGTTCGACAAACAGGCGACGGCTGCCACCCCCGAGCAGGCGTGCACTTTCGTCGATGGACACCGGCACCCGCGCATATCCTGCTTCCACCGACTGCAGCGCCACCGCCGAGAAACGCACCAGGTAGGCGTAGAGCAGCCCAAACAGCGTGCCGGTGACAACCGCCATCACCGGCGCCTGCGGAAAACTGGCCTGCAGCCAGCCCACCGGCAGCAGGATGCCGACGGCGATGACCACCCCCGGCACCGCGTAACCCAGCGAC
>JBASTF010000342.1:0-3042 GCA_049274755.1 Rubrivivax sp.
ATGGTGGCGGTGGCGGCCGGCGGTGAGCCGCCGGCGCAGCGCACCACCAGGGCCGACGAGCCGCCGTTGAGGAAAAACTGCTGCAGCGCGTAGCTGGCCTCGCTGCGTGTGTCCAGGCCGCCGAAGATGCGCGCGAAGTCGGACATGCCGAAGACCTCGACCGCACGGTTCATCGGCCCTTCGCGGAAGAAGTCGACGAAGGCCGTGATCGACGTGCCGACGCTCGTGATCGTGCGCACGCCGCTGGGCACCTCTTCGATGTAGACGCCTGGATAGGTCACTGCCACCGCCATGTTTCGCTCCTTCGGTTGGGGCAGCGCCGGCTGCGCTGCAACTCTTTCGTCAATGCATCAATGCAGGTCGGACCGGGTCCTGGCGTACAGCACCGTGCCGTCGGCCAGCCGCACGCAGCGCAGGCGATGGCGGCGCACCATGCCCGCCAGCACATGCTCCACCTCGGCCGCCGAGGCCGTGAGCCCGAGGTCGGGCAGCCACCAGCGCGCCACGCCTTCTGCCGAATCGGCAGCCTGCGGGTACACCGCCAGGTGCTCCTCGATCGCGTCCTTCACGGCTTGTTCAAGCGACGGATTCATCTCGCCAGCGCTGCGGGCAACGGGCCGCAGCCACCAGGTCTGCTCCCGCAAACCCGGTGCCAGCTGCGAAGCCGGGTTCTGCGCGTTTTTTTGCAGCCGGCCGACCCGCCCCCGATGGGGGAATCACGGTGCGGCAGCCGGTGGTGGCGGGGTGGGTCGCCGACAACACGGCGGGTCATCGACGACCCAGCGCAAACACGCATGGCGCTGCCTGGCCGGCAGACCAAACCGTTCAACGGCCAGCGGGATGGGTGGCTGTCAGGACAGGGCCGCGTCGTCGCGGCCGATGCCGTGTTTCTTCAACAGCTTGCCGAAGGCGCGGCGTTCCTTGCAGGCCAGGCGGGCGGCACGGGTGACGTTGCCATGTGCCTGCTGCAGCACACGCTGCAGGTATTCACGCTCGAAGCGGCACACGGCCTCGGCCTTGGCAGCCTGGAAGGTGGGTGGTGCTGTCGCGTCGGTCGCGTCGGCCGTGGCGACCAGTTCGGCCTCTTCGAGTTCGTCGTGCAACAGCCAGGGGCCGTCGCACATCAGGAACTGGCGGTGCACCCAGTTCTCGAGTTCACGCACATTGCCGGGCCAGCCGTAAGCCAGCATCCAGCGCAAGGTGGCCGGCGCGATGCGCTTGACCTCGAAGCCGTACTTCGTGGCGTAGCGGGCGATGAAGTGGCGGGCCAGCAACTCGATGTCGTCGCCGCGTTCGCGCAGCGGTGGCAGCACCAGGGTCAGCACCTTCAGCCGGTACAGCAGGTCCGAGCGGAAGTGTTCGCGCTGCACCAGCGTTTCCAGCGGGCGGTTGGCGGCGGCGATCAGGCGCACGTCGGTGCGCTCTTCGCGTGTGGTGCCGACCGGGCGGTACCACTGGTCCTGCAGGAAACGCAGCAAGGTCACCTGGGCCTTGGGTGTCAGCGCGTCGACCTCGTCGAGGAACAAGGTGCCGCCGGCGGCTTCGGCCACCAGGCCGCGGCGCGAGCGGCGTGCGTCGGTGAAGGCACCGCGTTCGACACCGAAGAGCTCGCTTTCGATCAGCGAGTCGGGCAGGGCGCCGCAGTTCACCGGCACGAAGGGCCCGGCGCGGCGTGCGCCTTCGTAGTGGATGGCCCGTGCCGCGACTTCCTTGCCGCTGCCGGTTTCGCCTTCGATCAGCGCCGGCGCCTCGCTGGCTGCGATGCGCTGCAGTTGCGCCAGCATGCGTGCATGCGCCACAGATGCGCCGACGATTTGCACGGCGGCCTGCGGGCGGCTGGAACGGCCCGGCGACACACGGGCTGCGGGATCCGGGTGCATGGAGCGCCGCAGTGTAGGAAGCACCCCCAGGCCCCGCACTCCCTAACAAGTTCACGCTGCGGGCAGCGGGCTGCAGCCCGCCTCATCGAGCCTCCCACAACTTCGTGTATAGTCCTGGGTTCCTCAGGCGCGTAGCTCAGCTGGTTAGAGCACCACCTTGACATGGTGGGGGTCGTTGGTTCGAGTCCAATCGCGCCTACCAAATTCGGTAGACGGACCCAGGGCCTGGTGCATGCACCAGGCCCTTTGTCTTTGGGCCGGCGCAAGTCGCCATCGTCGTGTGGCGGTGGTGTTCAGGCCGTCGTGGCGAGCACGATGTCCGAGGCCTTGACCAGCACGGTGACGGCGCGGCCCGGCGCCAGGCCGAGTTCGGCGATCGACGGCTGCGTGACGATGGCCACCACCGGCAGGCCACCCTGGGCCTGCACCGTCACCTCGGCATTGACGGCGCCCGGCGTCACCGTGCTGACGGTGCCTTCGAGCCGGTTGCGTGCCGAGACACGGGCGCCTTCGAGATCGGTGGCCAGCAGCACCGCGGACGACTTCACCAGCGCAATCACCGTCTGCTTCACACGCAGGCCCAGGGCTTCGGTGCTTTCACGGGTGACGATGGCCGCCAGTCGCACACCACCCGGCAGATCGACCTCGACCTCGTCGTTGACGGCTCCGGCGCGGATGGCGGCCACGCTGCCCACCCACTGGTTGCGTGCGCTGGTCTTCATGTTCAGCACCTTCAGCATCGAAAAGTCCTGCGCCAGATCCATCGCGTCCTGGCCCAGCAGCTGCACAAAACGCTGGTGCACGGCGTCCACCTGCTCGTAGCGTTCCAGCAGGCGCCGGCCGTGGGCCGTCAGCTGCGTGAAACCACCACCGCGGCCGCCGCTGACACGTTCGACCAGCGGCTGCCCCGACAGCGTGTTCATCGTGTCGATCGCGTCCCAGGCGGCCTTGTAGCTCATGCCGAAAGCCTGGGCAGCACGGGTGATGGAGCCGTTTTCCGCCACCGCGCGCAGCAGCCCCATGCGGCCGTGGCCGCCCAGGTCCTGGCCGTCCACCGAGACCCACAAGGACCCATGCACCTGGATGCGTTGCGGCTGCGTCTTGCGGCGTGTGCGGGGCGGTGTCATGGGGCGCCGAGCATAGCCCCGTCGGGCTGTGGGCC
>JBASTF010000343.1:0-5009 GCA_049274755.1 Rubrivivax sp.
CTGCACGACAGCGCGCAGCAGCAGCAGTTGCTGATGAATTCGCAGCAGGCGGCGCTGGACCGGCGCCTGGCCGCGCTGCACAACGAGGCAGCGCAGATCGACACCGAAGCCGCGCTGCAGAAGCAGCGCCTGGCACTGGCCGGCGAAGCGCTGGCGCGGCTGGAGTCGCTGCGCAGCGAGCAGTTCATCTCGCCGGCTCAGGTGCAGGCCAAGAACGAGGAAGTGCTGGGGCTGAAGGCCCAGGCCCAGGCGCTGGAGCGACAGCGTGCGGCACTGGCGCGGGAACAGGCCGAACTCGAAGGCGAACGCCGCAACCTGCCGTTGCTGGTGCGCGGCACACAGGGTGGCATCGAACGCGACCTGGCGGCGCTGGCGCGCGAGGCCGCCGAGCAGGACGCAGCGCGGCAGGTCGTGATCCGTGCGCCGCAGGACGGCACGGTGACGGCGCTGCTGGCCGATGTCGGCCAGAGTGTCTCGCCGTCGTCGGCGCTGGCCAGTCTGGTGCCGGCCGGTGCGAAGCTGCAGGCCCACCTGTATGCACCGTCCAGCGCCGTCGGTTTTGTGCGCGCCGAACAGGCGGTGCGGCTGCGCTACGAAGCTTTCCCGTACCAGAAGTTCGGCCACCAGCCCGGCCATGTGGTGCAGGTGTCGCGCACGCCGCTGGCACCGGCCGAGCTGGAAGCCTTGTCGCTGCCGGTGACGCCCAACCAGCGCGAGGCGCTGTTCCGCATCACCGTGGCGCTGGACGCCGTCGGCGGCGAGGCCTTGCCGCTGGCGCCTGGCATGCGGCTGCAGGCCGACGTGCTGCTGGAGCGCCGGCGCCTGATCGAGTGGCTGTTCGAGCCGCTGCTCGGGCTGAAGGGGCGGCTGTGATCGAGAAGATCGCTTCGCTGCGCCTGCTGGCCCATGGCGGGCGTGTGCCGCTGATCCTGCAGACCGAGGCTGCCGAATGTGGCCTGGCTTGCCTGGCCATGCTGGCCTCGGCCCATGGCCACCGCACCGACCTGCCGACGCTGCGCCGGCGTTTTTCGCTGTCGTCCAAGGGCGTGACGCTGGGCGACCTGGTGCGCATGGCCGAGGCGATGCAGCTGCACTCGCGAGCGCTGCGTGCCGAACTCGACGACCTGCCGCAGCTGCAGACACCCTGCATCCTGCACTGGGACCTGAACCACTTTGTTGTGCTGGTCTCGTACAAACGTGGTGTCGCCGTCATCCACGACCCGGGCCGCGGCCTGCGGCGGCTGAAGCGCGACGAGTTGTCGCGCCACTTCACCGGCGTGGCGCTGGAATTGGCGCCGGCGCCGGGTTTTGCGCCGGCGGTGGAAAAGCAGCACATCACGCTGCGCCAGCTGCTGGGGCCGGTGACGGGGCTGAAACGTTCGCTGGGGCAGATCCTGCTGCTGGCGCTGGCGCTCGAACTCTTTGTGCTGCTGAGCCCGTTTTTCATGCAGTGGGTCGTCGACGGCGTGGTCGTCAGCGGCGACCGCGACCTGTTGCTGACGCTGGCACTGGGTTTCGGCCTGCTGGTGCTGGTGCAGGTGGCCACGGCGGCGGCGCGCTCCTGGGCCGTGCTGGTGTTGTCGGCGACGCTGAACCTGCAATGGCTGGTGAACGTGTTCGCCCACTTGCTGCGGCTGCCGGTGGACTGGTTCGAGAAGCGCCATGCCGGCGACATCTGGTCGCGCTTCGGCGCCGTGCAGCAGATCCAGAAGACGCTGACGACGAGTTTCATCGAGGCCGTGCTCGACGGCGCCCTGGTGCTGCTGACGCTGGTGATGATGGCCATCTACAGCCTGCCGCTCACCGGCCTGGCGCTGGCGGCCGTGGCCGGCTACGGTCTGCTGCGCTGGCTGTTTTTCCGGCCGTTGCGCGAAGCCACCGAAGAGACCCTGGTGTTCGAGGCCAAGCAGGCCAGCCACTTCCTCGAATCGCTGCGTGGTGTGCAGGCCATCAAGCTGTTCAACGGCCAGGCCGACCGGCAGTCGCGCTTTTCCAGCCTGGTGGTGGACGCGATGAATGCCGATGTCGCCACACGCAAGCTCGAACTGCTGTTTGCCGTGCTGCACCGGCTGCTGTTCGGGCTGGAGCGTGTGGCCGTCATCGGCGTCGGTGCGCTGCTGGTGCTGGACGGCAAGCTCAGCGTCGGCATGCTGTTCGCGTTTTTCGCCTACAAGGAACAGTTTGCGCTGCGTGTCAGCGGCCTCGTCGACAAGGCCGTGGCGCTGAAGATGCTGAAGCTGCAGGGTGAACGCCTGGCCGACATCGTGCTGACCGGCGCCGAGGCCGACCAGGGTGTGGACGGCGCCGCGGCGCGTTCGCTGCCGGCCAGCCTGGAACTGCGCGACGTGGCGTTCCGCTATGCCGACGGCGAACCCGACGTGCTGCGTGGTGTGAGCCTGCGCATCGAGCCGGGTGAATCGGTGGCCATCGTCGGGCCCTCGGGCTGCGGCAAGACCACGCTGCTGAAACTGATGCTGGGCATCCACACACCCGACAGCGGCGAGGTGCTGGTGGGCGGTGTGCCGCTGCCGCGGCTGGGGCTGCGTGCCTGGCGCGAGATGGTCGGCGTGGTGATGCAGGACGAGCCGCTGTTTTCGGGCTCCATCGCCGACAACATCGCGTTTTTCGACCCCAGCCCCGACCGCGCCTGGATCGAACAATGTGCGCGTGTGGCCGCGGTGCACGACGAGATCGAGGCCATGCCGATGGGTTACCACACGCTGATCGGCGACATGGGGGCGGCGCTGTCGGGTGGGCAGAAGCAACGCATCCTGCTGGCGCGTGCGCTGTACAAGCGGCCGAAGATCCTGCTGCTCGACGAGGCCACGAGTTCGCTGGACCTGGAGCGTGAACGCATCGTCAACCAGGCGGTGCGCCAGCTGGCGCTGACGCGCGTGATCGTTGCGCACCGGCCGGAGACCATCGCCTCGGCCGGGCGTGTCATCGCGTTGCACGAAGGGCGTGTGGCGCAAGATCTGCGCAGCGTGACGGCGGCCGCGCCGATGCAGTAGCCGCAGCGGCTCAGGCGGCCGTGTCGGCCTCCAGCCGCGACAGCCAGTGCATCGCATGGGCGCTGGAATCGCCGCACATCTCGGCCTCGGCCTGCAGCGAGCTGCAGACGGCCGGCCGCTCGGGGCGGCCGAAGAGCCGGCAGCGGTTGCTGTCGTCCAGCTGCACGCAGCGCGCGCCGGCCGGCTTGCCTTGGGGCATGCCCGGGATGGCGGAGGTGATCGACGGCGCGATGCAGCAGGCAGCGCAGCCGGGGCGGCAGTCCATGCGCGGCATGCTATTGCGGCGATGACAAGATGCGAGGCCGCAGCCGACACCGAACGCGGATAATGAGAACGATTCTCATTGTAGTTGCCATGACCAAGTCGGCTGTCTTCGGCGTGATGCACCTGGGCATCGCTTTTGGCGTCGGCTACGCGCTGACCGGCTGCGTCACGATTGCCGGTGCATTGACCCTGGTGGAGCCCGCGGTGAACACCGTCGCGCATTACTTCTTCGACCGCTGGTGGGATTCACGCGAACAGCGCCTGCAATTGCAGGCGGCCTCGTAAAATCAGGGTCTGATGCTGCATCCCCAGTCTTTCGATGTGATCGTGGTCGGCGGTGGCCATGCCGGTACCGAGGCCGCGCTGGCGGCTGCCCGCATGGGCTGCACGACGCTGCTGCTGACCCACAACATCGAGACGCTGGGGCAGATGAGCTGCAACCCCTCGATCGGCGGCATCGGCAAGGGCCACCTGGTCAAGGAGGTCGATGCACTGGGCGGCGCGATGGCCGAGGCCACCGATGAAGCCGGCATCCAGTTCCGCATCCTCAACGGCAGCAAGGGCCCGGCGGTGCGCGCCACCCGCGCCCAGGCCGACCGTGTGCTGTACAAGGCCGCCATCCGCCGCCGGCTCGAGAACCAGCCGAATCTCTGGCTGTTCCAGCAGGCGGTTGACGATCTGATGGTCGAAGGCGACCGTGTCGTCGGCGCCGTCACGCAGGTGGGCCTGCGTTTCCGCGGCCGTGCCGTCGTGCTGACGGCGGGGACCTTTCTCGACGGCCGCATCCACGTCGGCCTGCAGAACTACAGCGCGGGCCGTGCCGGCGATCCGCCAGCGGTCAGCCTGTCGGCGCGGCTGAAGGAGCTGCAGCTGCCGCAGGGCCGGCTGAAAACGGGCACACCGCCGCGGCTGGACGGGCGCTCGATCGATTTCGCCAAGCTGCAGGAGCAGTCGGGCGACCTGGACCCGGTGCCGGTGTTCAGCTTCCTCGGCAACGCCGCGCAGCACCCGCAGCAGCTGCCGTGCTGGATCACGCACACCAATGCGCGCACGCACGAGATCATCAAGAGCGGCTTCGACCGCAGCCCGATGTTCACCGGCGTCATCGAAGGTGTGGGCCCTCGCTACTGCCCCAGCATCGAAGACAAGGTCAACCGCTTTGCCGACAAGGACGCGCACCAGATCTTCCTGGAGCCCGAGGGTCTGACGACACACGAGTTCTATCCGAACGGCATCTCGACCTCGCTGCCTTTTGACATCCAGCTCGCCGCCGTGCGCTCGATGCCCGGGCTGGAAGACGCCCACATCCTGCGGCCGGGCTACGCCATCGAGTACGACTACTTCGACCCGCGCGAGCTGAAGCCCAGCTTCGAGACGCGGGCGGTGCAAGGCCTGTTTTTCGCCGGCCAGATCAACGGCACCACGGGCTACGAAGAGGCGGCGGCGCAAGGCCTGTTCGCCGGCGTCAATGCCGCGCTGCAGGTGCAGGGGCGGGAGGCCTGGCTCCCGCGCCGCGACCAGGCCTACCTGGGTGTGCTGGTCGACGACCTGGTGACCAAGGGCGTGACCGAGCCCTACCGCATGTTCACCAGCCGCGCCGAGTTCAGGCTGCAGCTGCGCGAAGACAACGCCGATCTGCGGCTGACCGAGCAGGGCCGGGCGCTGGGCCTGGTCGACGACCGCCGCTGGGCGGCGTTCAGCCGCAAGCGGGAGCGCCTGGAGCGCGAGCTGCAG
>JBASTF010000344.1:0-8996 GCA_049274755.1 Rubrivivax sp.
GCCGTGGCTGCCGCCGCAGGTGCCGCGCCGCTTCGTGATTGCCAGCGCCGAACAGCCGGCCGGTCCCTGGGTCGATGCGCTGATGTGTGAACTCGACGGCACACGCCGCCTGGGCGATGCCCGCGGCGGCCTGGGCCGGCTGTGGCTGCGTCTGTCGGTGAAGCTGGCTGACATGACGTGGTGGCGCCGCCGCCGCGCCGACCATCCCTGGGACGCCGGCCACCTCGACGACGCGCCGGCCACACGCCGGCAGCTGCCGCTGTTCCTGCCGCGGCGGCCCACCTTGCTCGTCGTGCGTTCGCCCGACCCGGCGTTTCTGGCGCGCTGTGCGCAGACACTCTCGGTGCGCCAGGCCGCGTTCCGCCATCCGGTGCGGCTGCTGGTGCTGCCGACAGGGCGGGGTGGCAGTGTGCCGTCGGCGTGAACGCCGCTCAGCCGAATTGCAGGCAGCGCATGCCCAGCGTGCCGGACTGGAAACCCTGGAACACACTGCGTGCCGCCTCGTCGGGCGCAGCAGCGCCCAGGCTGTAGAGCATCGGCAGGTAGTGGTCGGGTGTGGGCACCGCCATTGGCGCCGACATGTCCAGCGCCATCGGGTGCGCCAAGGCCTTGTCGTCGCGTGCGGCCAGGGCCTTGGCCACCGCGGCATCGAAGGCACGGGCCCAGGGCCGGCTGGCAGCCATGCTATCGGGCATGTCGCGGTCGGTGGCACGCAGGTTGTGCACGATGTTGCCGCTGCCCATCACCAGCACACCCAGGTCGCGCAGCGCTGCCAGGTCGCGGCCGATGGCCAGGTGCTGCGGGCCCGGGGCGTCCATGTCGATGGACAACTGGAACACCGGCACGTCGGCGCGCGGGAACAGGTGGTGCAGCACGGTCCAGGTGCCGTGGTCCAGGCCCCAGTTGCCGCTGTGACGCACACGCGCCGATTTCACACGCGACGCCGCTTCGCGCGCCAGTGCCGGCGCACCGGGCGCCGGGTACTGCATCGCATGCAGTTCGGCAGGGAAGCCGCCAAAGTCGTGGATGGTCGGCGGCTTCTCGTTGATGGCGACCTCGGTGCTGCCCGGCGTCAGCCAGTGTGCGGACACCGAGAGGATGGCGCGCGGTCGTGGCAGTGTTTCGCCCCACTGCCGCAGGTGGCGTGTGAAGCCGTTGTCGCGCAAGGCGTTCATCGGGCTGCCATGGCCGATGAAGATCGCCGGCATGCGGGTGGCGGCCGGGCCGCCGGCCGCGGCGGCAAGTTCGGCCCAGGAGGCCAGGGCTGCGACGGCGGCCGAACTCGTGGCGCCGCTCAGCAGTGCACGCCGGGTGGGATGGGAAACACGCATGTTGCGCCGCAGTATCGGTGTCGCGTCCGACTAGAATAGAACGATCGTTCGATTTTGTGCTGACAAGGCGGAAGCCCACAGGGCCCACGTCTAGAATGCACGATTAACGTTTACGTCAACTGCACAGGAGTCGCCTGTCATGAAGGTGCTGGTCCCGGTGAAGCGGGTGGTGGATTACAACGTCAAGGTGCGCGTGAAAAGCGACGGCACCGGCGTGGACATCGCCAACGTGAAGATGAGCATGAACCCCTTCGACGAGATTGCGGTCGAAGAAGCGGTGCGGCTGAAGGAAAAAGGCGTGGTCACGGAGATCATCGCCGTCTCCTGCGGCGTCACGCAGTGCCAGGAAACGCTGCGCACGGCCATGGCCATCGGTGCCGACCGCGCCATCCTGGTCGAGTCTGCCGACGAACTGCAGCCGCTGGCCGTGGCCAAGCTGCTCAAGGCCCTGGTCGACAAGGAACAGCCCGGCCTCATCATCCTCGGCAAACAAGCCATCGACGACGACTGCAACCAGACCGGCCAGATGCTGGCCGCACTCGCCGGCCTGCCGCAGGCCACCTTCGCCTCCAAGGTCGAGGTGACTGACGGTGCCCTGGCCGTCACCCGCGAAGTCGACGGTGGCCTGGAGACCCTGAAGCTCAAGCTACCGGCCGTGGTCACCACCGACCTGCGGCTGAACGAGCCGCGCTACGTCACGCTGCCCAACATCATGAAGGCCAAGAAGAAGCAGCTGGACGTGGTGAAGCCTGCCGACCTGGGCGTGGACATCACACCGCGCATCAAGACGCTGAAGGTCACCGAGCCGCCCAAGCGTGGTGCCGGCGTCAAGGTGCCCGATGTCGCCACGCTGGTGGCCAAGCTGAAGAACGAAGCGAAGGTGATCTGATGACCAGTCTCGTCATTGCCGAACACGACCACGGCAGCCTCAAGCCCGCGACGCTGAACACCGTCACCGCCGCTCTGGCTTGTGGTGGCGACGTGCACGTGCTGGTGGCCGGCGCCAACGCCCAGGCCGCAGCGCAGGCTGCCGCCCAGATCGCCGGTGTCGCCAAGGTGCTGCTGGCCGACGGTGCCAGCCTGGCCGAGCAGCTCGCTGAAAACGTCGCCGCCCAGGTGCTTGCCGTCGCAAAGGACTACAGCCACCTGCTGTTCCCGGCCACGGCGCACGGCAAGAACGTCGCGCCGCGGGTCGCGGCCCTGCTGGACGTGGCGCAGATCAGTGATGCCACCAAGGTGCTCAGCGCCGACACCTTCGAGCGCCCGATCTATGCCGGCAACGCCATTGCCACCGTGCAGAGCACCGACGCCATCAAGGTCATCACCGTTCGCACCACCGGCTTCGACGCCGCGGCCAGCGGTGGCAACGCGGCGATCGACAGCATCGCAGCAGTCGCCGACAGCGGCCTGTCCAGCTTCCAGGGTGCCGAGATCGCCAAGCTCGACAGGCCCGAGCTGACGGCGGCCAAGATCATCGTCTCCGGCGGTCGGGCACTGGGCTCCAGCGAGAAGTTCAGCGAAGTGTTGACGCCGCTGGCGGACAAGCTCGGTGCGGCGCTGGGTGCCAGCCGTGCGGCGGTGGATGCGGGCTATGCGCCCAACGACTGGCAGGTCGGGCAGACGGGCAAGATCGTCGCGCCGCAGCTGTACATCGCAGCGGGCATCAGCGGGGCCATCCAGCACCTGGCGGGCATGAAGGACTCCAAGGTCATCGTGGCCATCAACAAGGACCCCGAGGCGCCGATTTTCAGCATCGCCGACTATGGGTTGGAGGCCGATCTGTTTGTCGCGGTGCCTGAGCTGATCAACAGCCTGTAACGCACAGGCGACATGCAGGGCGCCCTTGCGGCGCCCTTGTTCCATCTGGAGACAAAACACCATGACCTACCGAGCCCCCGTCAAGGACATGTTGTTCGTGATGCAGGAACTGGCGGGCATCGCGAACGTGGCGCAGTTGCCGGGGCATGAAGACGCCGGCATCGACACCGCCGCCGCCGTGCTCGAGGAATGTGCGCGCTTCAACGAAAACGTCGTGGCGCCGCTGAACTGGGAAGGCGACAAGAACCCCTCGTCCTGGCACGACGGCCAGGTGCACACGACACCCGGCTTCAAGCAGGCCTTCCGCCAGTTCGCCGAAGGCGGCTGGCAGGGGCTGCAGCATCCGGTGGAGTTCGGCGGCCAGGGCCTGCCGAAGCTGATCCACGCCGCCTGCGCCGAGATGGTCAACAGCGCCAACCTCAGCTTCGCGCTGTGCCCGCTGCTGACCGACGGCGCCATCGAGGCCATCCTCACGGCGGGTTCGGCCGAGCAGCAGGCGCACTACCTGCCGAAGATGATGGCCGGCACCTGGACCGGCTCGATGAACCTCACCGAGCCGCAGGCCGGCAGCGATTTGAGCATGGTGCGCACACGCGCCGAGCCGCAGCCCGATGGCAGCCACAAGCTCTTCGGCACGAAGATCTTCATCACCTATGGCGAACACGACATGGCGGACAACATCGTCCACCTCGTGCTCGCCCGTGTGGCCGGTGCGCCGGAAGGCGTGAAGGGCATCTCGCTGTTCATCTGCCCCAAGGTGCTGGCCGACGGCAAGCGCAACGACGTGCACTGCGTCAGCATCGAACACAAGCTGGGCATCAAGGCCAGTCCGACCGCAGTGCTGCAGTACGGCGACCATGGGGGCGCGGTGGGTTATCTCGTGGGCCAGGAAAACCGCGGCCTCGAGTACATGTTCATCATGATGAACGCGGCGCGTTTCGGCGTGGGCGTGCAAGGCATTGCGCTGGCCGAGCGTGCGTACCAGAAGGCCGTGCAGTACGCGCGCGACCGTGTGCAGAGCCGCCCGGTGGATGGCTCGATGCACACGGCCGCGCCCATCCTCCACCACCCCGATGTGCGCCGCATGCTGATGACGATGCGCGCCCATACCGAGGGCTGCCGTGCGATGGCCCTGGTGGCGGCTGCCGCCTACGATGCCGCACATGCCCACCCGGACGTCGAACTGCGCCAGCAGAACCAGCGCTTCTACGAATTCATGGTGCCGCTGGTGAAGGGGCTGTCCACCGAGATGAGCCTGGAGGTTGCGAGCCTGGGTGTGCAGGTGCATGGCGGCATGGGCTTCATCGAGGAAACCGGCGCCGCCCAGCATCTGCGCGACGCCAAGATCCTGGCCATCTACGAAGGCACGACGGCCATCCAGGCCAACGACCTGGTGGGCCGCAAGACGGTGCGCGACGGCGGTGCCGTGGCACGTGCGATCGCGGCGCAGATCGAGGCCACCGAAGGCCAGCTCGCCACACGCACCAGCGCCGCCTGCCACACGATGGCACGCCGCCTGGCGGCCGGCCGTCGCGCCTTCCTGGACGTGGTGGACTTCGTCACCGGCCAGAGCAAGGCCGAGCCGAATGCCGTGTTCGCCGGCAGCGTGCCCTATCTGATGCTGGCTGGTACCGTGGTGGCCGGCTGGCAGATGGCACGGGCGCTGATCGCTGCCGAAGACCGGCTGGCGGCTGGCGACGACACGGCCTTCATGCAGGCCAAGATCGCCACCGCCCGTTTCTACGGCGACCACATTCTCAACAAGGCGGCTGCGCTGCGCGACTCCGTCGTCGAAGGCGCCGACGCCGTCACTGCCCTGGCCCTGGAGTCCTTCTGATGGTTTTGCCCCAGATCCTCAAGACCCTGGCGCTGCCGGTCATCGGCTCGCCGCTGTTCATCGTCAGCAACCCCAAGCTCGTCATCGCGCAATGCCAGGCCGGCATCGTCGGTTCGATGCCGTCGCTGAACGCGCGCCCGGCGAGCCAGCTGGAAGACTGGTTGGCCGAGATCACCGAGACGCTGGCGGCCTGGGACCGTGTCCACCCCGACCGCAAGGCCGCGCCGTTTGCGATCAACCAGATCGTGCACAAGAGCAACGACCGCCTCGAGCACGACATGCAGGTCTGCGCGAAGTACAAGGTGCCGGTTGTCATCACCAGCCTGGGCGCACGCACCGACGTCAACGACGCGGTGCACAGCTGGGGCGGCATCGTGCTGCACGACATCATCAACAACGCCTTCGCGCGCAAGGCCGTCGAGAAGGGCGCCGACGGCCTGATCGCCGTGGCTGCGGGTGCCGGCGGCCATGCCGGCATCAAGAGCCCGTTTGCGCTGATCCAGGAGATCCGCGAGTGGTTCCAGGGCCCGCTGGCGCTCAGCGGTGCCATCGCCAGCGGCGACGCTGTCCTGGCCGCCCAGGCCATGGGTGCCGACCTGGCCTACATCGGCTCGGCCTTCATCGCCACCGCAGAAGCGCGGGCCTCGGCCGAGTACAAGCAGTGCATCGTCGACAGCAACAGCGACGAGATCGTCTATTCCAGCCTGTTCACCGGCGTGCACGGCAACTACCTGAAGCCCTCGATCCGCGCCGCCGGCATGGACCCCGACAAGCTGCCCGACGGCGACATCAGCACGATGAACTTCGGCGGCGGCGAGAGCGCAAAAAAAGCCTGGAAGGACATCTGGGGCTGCGGCCAGGGCATTGGTGCGGTGAAGTCCGTGCTGCCGGCGGGCGAGCTCGTCGCACGGCTGCAGCGCGAGTACAACGCGGCGCGCGCGCGGCTGGCCCTGTGATGGCGATGCGTCAGGTTCTTGTCAACGCCAGCGTTTTCGACAGTGCTGCGGGGGCGATGCGCCCGGGCAGCACCATCGTCATCGAAGACGGCCTCGTCGCCGCGGTGACGCAGGAGCCCATCGTGGTGGACGATGCGGCACGCCGCATCGACGCCGGTGGCCGTGCCGTGCTGCCAGGGCTGATCGACGCCCATGTGCACGTGGTGGCCGCCTCGCACGACCTGGTGGGCCTGGCGCTGCAGCCGCCATCGCTGGTGACGGCCGAAAGCAGCCACATCATGCGCGACATGCTGCGCCGTGGCTTCACGACGGTGCGCGACGCCGCCGGCGCCGACCGCGGCCTGCGTGAAGCCCAGGAGCGTGGGCTGTTCGAAGGGCCGCGGCTGTTCATCGCCGGCGCGCCGATTTCGCAGACCGGCGGCCATGCCGACATGCGGCCGCAGGGTGTGCGCAGCCGCGAGATGTTCTGCAGCTGTGCCGGGCTGGGGCTGATCGGCGCCATCGCCGACGGCGTCGGCGAAGTGCGGCGTGCGGTGCGCGAGCAGGTGCGCCAGGGTGCGAACCAGATCAAGATCATGGCCGGCGGCGGCATCTCCAGCCCCACCGACCCGCTGGAAGGCACGCAGTTCTCGGTCGACGAGTTGCGGGCCGCCGTCGAAGAGGCCGAGGCTGCCAACCTGTATGCGCTGGCCCATGCCTATTCGCCGCGCGCGGTGACGCGGGCGGTGCAGGCCGGGGTGCGCAGCATCGAACACGGCAACCTCATCGACGAGGCCACGGCGCGGGTGATGAAGAGCCATGGTGCCTTCCTGGTGCCGACGCTGTCGACCTATGCCGCGCTGGCCGACGAAGGCACACGCCTGGGCTGGAGCCCGGCAATGCTGGACAAGCTGCAGATGGTGAAGGACCGTGGCCTGGACGCCGTGCGCATCGCCCGTGCCGAAGGTGTGCCTGTGGTCTTCGGCACCGACCTGCTGGGCCACATGCATGGCCGGCAGCCGGGCGAGTTCGACCTGCGCAGCCTGGCGATGCCACCGGCCGAGGCGCTGCAGAGCGCCACCATCACCGCGGCCCGGCTGATGCGCCAGGAAGGCCGCATCGGCCAGCTGGTGGCCGGCGCCTTTGCCGACCTGCTGGTGGTCGACGGCGATCCCATGGTGTCGCTGGCGATGCTGGTCGCCCCCGACAGCGGCATCCGGCTGCTGATGCAGGGTGGGCGCGTGGTGTTCGACCGACTGGCGGCCTGAGCCGCTGCACCAAAGAGAAGGGGCCCCGCGGGGCCCCTTCGTCATGCCGTGATGGCGGTTACTTGACGCTGGTGAAGCGCGCTTCCGGCCGGTCGTCCGAACGGTGCACCGTCGTCACGCCGGCCTTCATCGCCCAGGGGCGCATCTGGTGGTGCAGCGGGATCAGCAGCACTTCGTCCTTGATGCGCAGCAGGGCCTCGCGGATCATCGCGTTGCGCTTGGCGACGTCGGTCTCGCTCTTCATCGCGTCGGTCAGGCGGTCGACCACCGGGTCGCTGATGCGCGAGAAGTTGAAGTTGCCGTCGGCGCCGGTGGTGCGTGTGCGCACCAGCGACTGGATCATGTACTGCGAGTCGTAGGTCGCCACGCCCCAGCCCAGCATGTACAGGCTGGAATCGAAGTTCTGGAACTTCTGGCTGAAGGTGGCCATGTTCTCGGCCACCAGCTGCGCCTTCACGCCGATGCGCGCCCACATCGCGACGATGGTCTGGCAGATCTCCTCGTCGTTGACGTAGCGGTTGTTCGGGCAGTTCATGCGCACCTCGAAGCCGTCGGCGTAGCCGGCTTCGGCGAGCAGCTTCTTCGCGCCGTCCGCATCGGCCTTGGTCGGCGTGTCGATGTCCGGCGTGTTGCCGTTGACACCCGGGGCCACCATCACGCCGGCCGGGATCGACAGGCCGCGCATCGTGCTGCGCTTGATGGCTTCGCGGTCGATGGCCATGCTCAGCGCCTGGCGCACACGCTTGTCGGCGAAGGGGTTCTTGCCCTTGATGTTGCTGTACTTCAGCTCGGGGCTGCCGATGTCGGGCGCCAGGTAGATGGTGCGCACCTCGGGGCCGTCGACGATCTTCAGCTTGGGGTCGCTGCGCAGGCGCGCGACGTCCTGCGTCGGGATGTCGGTCAGCATGTCCACGTCGCCAGAGAGCAGGGCCGCGACACGGGTCGGGTCGCTCTTGATCGGCGTGTAGATGACTTCCTTGACGTTGCCGGTGTGTTTGTCCCACCAGTCGTTGTTCACCGTCATCGTCACGCGCTGCTCGGGCTGCCAGCTGGTGATCTTGTAGGCGCCGGTGCCCATCACGTTGCGCGAGGCGAAGTTCTCTTCCTTGGCCTTGTAGTCCTGCACGTTGGTGGTGCGGTTCTTCTCCGACCACGACTTGCTCATGATGCGGAAGTCGACGATGTTGCGCAGCAGCAGCGGGTTCGGCGCACCGAGGATGACGTCGACGGTGTGCTCGTCGATCTTCTTGATCTCGCTGATGCCCGAGATGTAGATCTGCATCGTGCCCTGCGGCTGCTTGATGCGGCCGAAGGAGAACAGCACGTCGTCGGCGGTGAAGGCCGAACCGTCGTGGAACTTCACGCCCTTGCGCAGTTCGAAACGCACCTGGGTCGGCGAGATGTAGGTCCACTTCGTCGCCAGCCCCGGCTCCACCTGGTAGGTGGCGCTGTAGCGCGTCAGGCCCTCGTAGGCGTGCATCAGGATGGCGTTGGTCGTCGCATGGTTTTGCGAATGCGGGTCCATCGTCAGGATGTCGTTCTGCGCCGCCCAGCGCAGCGTCTGCGCGCCGGCGGGTGCAGCCAGCGCGGCCGTCACGGCCAATGCCGCCATCAAGGCCTTGAGTGTCATCGGGAGATCCTCCGGAAAAACGAAGCACGCATGCTAAAGCCGTGCCAGGGCCCTGGCAGCCGGGTCTACCCCGGGGCCATTTCGTAGTCGGCGTCGCAGCCGCGGGCCGAGGCGATCCAGCGCAGCACCAGCCGCCGCGCCAGCGCCACCGGCAGCCAGCGCAGGAAACGCTGCGGC
>JBASTF010000345.1:0-3773 GCA_049274755.1 Rubrivivax sp.
CAGCACGCCCACTTGGTAGGCGGCGCGTGCGCCGCCGCCGCTGAGCACCAGGCCGGTGACCGGAGTTTCGATCATGCAGGCGGCAGTGTAGGCCGCCTGCGCCCGCCTCCGGCCCTGGGAATAGCCCCGGGGGACCCGTCAGTTCCGGCGGTCGTCGCGCCTGTCGTGACGGTCGTCACGCCGGTCGTCGCGGCGGTCGTCACGCCTATCGTCACGCCGGTCTTCGCGGCGGTCTTCGCGGCGCTCGTGGCCACGCATCACCTGGTTGTCGTACCAGCGCGAATCGACGAAGTACACCGGCACGCCGCAGGCGTTGTAGCGGCCGCAATGTTGGCGCCAATCGGTGCGGTGGCTGGGCGGCACCCACATGTAGACCGGCTGCTGCCGCGCCACGGCGTGCGGCGGCGGTGCGACGATCACCGGTTGCGACATCACCACCTGCGGTTGCGGGAAACGGCCGACGTCGACACGCCCGTAGACACCGGGCTGGCTGATGCCGATCGACACGCCCACGTCGACGTCGGCGGCGAAGGCCGGCACGCTGGCGGCGGCGATCAGGGCGGCGGCGGTGATCAGGATCTTCATCGTGGACACTCCTGTTGCTGTTGGTCCGCTGTATTTAACGCCTGTCACGGCTTCGCGGATGTCAGACAAGGCCGCATTCGCTGTCGGGTCAGAAGCTGCGATGGGTCTGTTCGCAGCTTCTCAGTCGTACACGATCTCGGCTTTGCCGCCCTCGGCGATGTTTTTCCAGCGCGCCAGCGCTTCGTCGCAGGGCCAGAACCTCGCGTCGTCGCCGAGGTCGAGTTCGGCGCTGGCCAGGCTGCGCCGCAGCTTGAACCGGATCGCCAGGCCCTGCACCAGTTCGCCGGCTTCGCTGTCCTGGCGCCGCACCGGCCACAGCCGCAGCACGTCGGCCAGCGGCGGCATGCCACCGTTCAGGTCCACGGCCAGGTGGCGGCCAAAACGGGCACGTGCGGCCGGCAGGTCCCACAGCTGGTTGACGTTCAGCCGCAGGCCGCCGGAAAAACGGTCGGGCTGCAGCTTGCCCTGCACGACGACGAGTTCGTCTTCCTTCAGCGTTTCGCGGTTGGCGTCCAGCAGTTCTTCGTTGGCCACAGCCTCGATGGTT
Source organism: Rubrivivax sp. (assembly GCA_049274755.1). Taxonomy (GTDB): domain Bacteria; phylum Pseudomonadota; class Gammaproteobacteria; order Burkholderiales; family Burkholderiaceae_C; genus Rubrivivax. Next base: position 1,133 of record JBASTF010000345.1, read on the forward strand.
TCGCTGCCGTCGTCGAGCTTGAAGATCGCGACACGCCCACGCTGGCCGTTGACGACCCGCAGTTCGCCGACGATGCCAGCCACCAGCACCGGTTCGCGTGAATCCACCAGGTCGCCGATGGCACGGCGCGCAAAACGCCGCACCTCGTCGGCACAGGCATCGAACAAGTGGCCCGAGAGGTAGAAGCCGATCGCCGTCTTCTCCAGCACCAGGCGTTCGCGGATGCCCCAGGGCTCCACGGCCACCATCTCGGGTTCCTGCGTGCTGGAGCCGTGGGCATCGCTGTCGCCGAAGTCGAACAGCCCGCCCTGGTCGGCATGGGCCAGCTGCGTGTCGGCCCACTCGAAAGCCAGGCCCACGCTGGCCAGCGTGCTGGCGCGGTCGGCATGCAGGCTGTCGAAGGCGCCGGCCTTGATCAGCGCCTCGACCACACGTTTGTTCACCCGCTGGCGGTCGACACGGGCGCAGAAGTCGAACAGGCTGCGGAACGGCGCACCGCCCTCGCCTTCGCGGGCCGCGACGATGGCCTCGATGGCACCGGCGCCCGTGCCCTTCACCGCACCCAGGCCGTAGCGGATGCGCTTGTCGGCCACCGGCTCGAACCGCAGCGAACCGCGGTTCACATCGGGCGGGTCGAAGCTGATGCCGAACAGCTTGGCATCGGCCAGCAGCACCTTCAGCTTGTCGGTGTTGTCGGCTTCGATCGTCATGTTGGCCGCGAAGAACTCGGCCGTGCAGTGCACCTTGATCCAGGCCGTGTGGTAAGCCAGCAGCGAATACGCGGCGGCATGGCTCTTGTTGAAGCCATAACCCGCGAACTTCTCCATCAGGTCGAAAACCTCGTCGGCCTTCTCCTGCGGAATGTCCTTCTTCGCCGCACCGTCGCGGAAGATCACGCGGTGCTCGGCCATCTCCTCGGCCTTCTTCTTGCCCATCGCGCGGCGCAGCAGGTCGGCGCCGCCCAGCGAATAACCGCCGAGGATCTGCGCCGACTGCATCACCTGTTCCTGGTAGACCATCACGCCATAGGTCTCGCCGAGCACGGTTTCGAGCAAGGGATGCGGGTACTCCACCTTCTCCTTGCCGTGTTTGCGCGCGACGAAGGTCGGGATCAGGTCCATCGGCCCCGGCCGGTACAGCGCGTTCAGCGCGATCAGGTCTTCCAGCCGGCTGGGTTTGGCCTCGCGCAACATGCCTTGCATGCCACGCGATTCGAACTGGAACACCGCTTCGGTCAGGCCGTCGGAAAACAGCTTGTAGACACGCGCATCGTCCAGCGGCAGGCTCTCGTAGCTGAAGTCCTTGCGGTCCGGCCGCCGGCGCACGATGAATTCCTTGGCCAGTTCCAGGATGGTCAGCGTCGCCAGGCCCAGGAAGTCGAACTTCACCAGGCCGATGGCCTCGACGTCGTCCTTGTCGTACTGGCTCACCGCGCTGTCGCTGCCGGGCTGCTGGTACAGCGGGCAGAAGTCGGTGATCTTGCCGGGTGCGATCAGCACGCCGCCGGCATGCATGCCGATGTTGCGCACGATGCCCTCGACGCGTGTGGCCAGGCTCAGCAGCTCGGCCACTTCCTCCTCGGCCTTTTCGCGGCGGTCGATCTCGGGCTCTTCGGCACGTGCGTAGATGATGCCGGGGTCGGGTTTCTCGGGCACCTTGGCCAGCGTCACCGTCTTGCCCGGCGGCGCCGGGATCAGCTTGGCGATGCTGTCGACATGGCCGTAGCCCATGCCCAGCACACGGCCTACGTCGCGCAGCGCGGCCTTGGCCGCCATCGTGCCGAAGGTGGCGATCTGGCTCACCGCGTCGCGGCCGTACTTGTCCTTGACGTAGTCGATGACGCGGTCGCGGTTGCCCTGGCAGAAGTCGATGTCGAAGTCGGGCATCGACACCCGCTCCGGGTTCAGGAAACGTTCGAACAGCAGCTTGTACTGCAGCGGATCGAGGTCGGTGATGAAGAGCGCATAGGCCACCAGCGAACCGGCACCCGAGCCCCGCCCCGGGCCGACCGGGCAGCCGTTGTCCTTGGCCCAGACGATGAAGTCCGAGACGATCAGGAAGTAGCCCGGGAAACCCATCTTCAGGATCGTGTTGATCTCGAATTCGAGCCGCTCCACATAGGTCGGGCGCTGTGCGTCGCGTTGGGCGGCGTCGGGGAACAGCGCGGCCAGGCGCTTCTCCAGCCCTTCGTGCGAGGCCTTGCGGAAGTACACCTCGATCGGCGTTCCGTCGGGCGTGGGGAAGTCGGGCAGCCGCGGTTTGCCCAGCACCAGGCTCAGGTTGCAGCGGCGCGCGATCTCCACCGTGTTGGCCAGCGCCGACGGGATGTCGGCGAACAAGGCCTGCATCTGCGCCTGCGTCTTGAAGTGCTGCTCGCGGCTGAAGCGGCGCACCCGCTTGGGGTTGGCCAGCGTCTCGCCTTCGGCGACGCAGACACGGGCCTCGTGCGCGTCGAAGTCGTCGGGCTCCAGGAACTCGATCGGGTGTGTGGCCACCACCGGCAGCTGCAGCTTGGCGGCCAGGGCCACCGCGGCGCGCACATGCGGCTCGTGGTTCGGCAGGCCGGCCCGCTGCAGTTCCAGGTAGAAACGGCCCGGGAAGATGACGGCGAGTTGCCGCGCCACCGCAGCCGCGCGTTCGC
>JBASTF010000346.1:0-2748 GCA_049274755.1 Rubrivivax sp.
CTGCAGCTCCTGCGTGCCACCTGGGTGCGGCCGGCCACGGTGCCGGCGGCCGAGGCCGAGCGCCTGCTGGGCAAGGCGCTGGAGCACGAATACAGCCTGGCCGACCTGCTGCGCCGGCCCGGCATCGACTTCGATCGCGTCAGCGAGATCGCCGCCGTCGCCGGCGTGCCGGGTGCTGTTTCACGTGAAACCTTGCGCGCCGAGTTCGGTGCTGCCGATGCCGACGCGGTGATCGAGCAGGCCGAGATCGGCATCAAGTACGCTGGCTACATCGACAAGCAGATCGACGAGGTGCAGCGTGCTGCGCACTTCGAGGCGCTGGCCCTGCCCGACGAGCTGGACTACAGCCAGGTCGCTGCGCTGTCCTTCGAGGTGCGGCAGAAGCTGGCGCGCCACCGCCCGGCCACGCTGGGCCAGGCCTCGCGCATCTCGGGTGTGACGCCGGCGGCCATCTCGTTGCTGCTGGTGCATCTGAAGAAGGGTCGCTTCAAAGGCTTCGTCGCCGCACAACCCCAGCGACAGCTGCAGGATGGGGCCGCGGCTTGACGCCGGCGCAGTCCGCGGCGCTGCAGACCTACCTGGGCCTGCTGCAGCGCTGGAACAGCACCTACAACCTGACGGCGGTGCGCGACCCCGCCGAGATGGCCACCCAGCACCTGGCGGACTGCCTGGCGGTGCTGCCGGCTTTGCAGCGTGAGTGCCCGCAAGGTCGTGTGCTCGACGTCGGCAGCGGCGGTGGCCTGCCCGGCGTGGTGATCGCCATCATGGTGCCGGCGCTCGACGTCAGCTGTGTCGACACGGTGGGCAAGAAGGCGGCTTTCATCCGGCAGGCAGCCGGCACGCTGCAACTGCGCAACCTGCATGCGGAACACGCGCGGGTGGAGCAGCTGAAGGCAGCGCCGTTCGACCTGATCACATCGCGCGCCTTTGCCTCGCTGCCCGACTTCGTGCGGCTGACGCGCGGCCTGCTGGCGCCGGGCGGCGTCTGGATGGCGATGAAGGGCAGGGCGCCGGACGACGAAATCGCCGCGCTGCCGACCGACATCGACGTGTTTCACGTGGAACAGCTGGCCGTTCCTGGCCTCGATGCGCAGCGCTGCCTGGTCTGGATGCGCCCGAAGGCGGCGCCCGCCGCAACAAGCCCCTGAAACTGCGATAGGCTCCCGGGGGCGTCCCCGGAGGAGAGAAAACCATGTCCGCGTTTGTCGGCGTCGCCGACTACGGTGCTTTCTGCGTCGCGATCCTGCTGTTTCTGGCCCTGCCCGGGCCGGGCACCTTCACGCTGCTGACCTCCACCGGCAAGGGCGGCTTCCGCGCCGGCGCGGCCGCGACGCTGGGCCTGATCGTCGGCGACCAGGTGCTGCTGTGGCTGGCGGTGGCCGGGGTTGCGGCCCTGCTGGCGGCGCACCCGCTGTGGTTCAAGGCGGTGCAGTACCTGGGTGCTGCCTACCTGGCCTGGATCGGGTTGAAGCTGGTGTTCGCCAAACCGGGCAGCGCCTCGCCGATCCGCATCGAGCCACGCCACTACGCGCGCCAGGCTTTCCTGATCACCTTGCTGAACCCCAAGGCCATCGTGTTCTACATGGCCTTTTTCCCGTTGTTCATCGACCCTGCCAACCACCGCGGCGCACTGACCTTCGGTGTGATGGCACTGACCATCGCCGCGATCACCGCCGTCTACTGCCTGCTGCTCTGCGTCTTTGCGCAGGCGGTGGGCCGTCAGGTGCGGGCGCACCAGCGCCTGGCGCGGGCGCTGGAACGTGCGGCGGGCCTGTTCCTCATCGGCTTCGGCATCCGTCTCGGCACCCAATGAGTTTGCGCACGTTCTGCATCGCCAACCAGAAAGGCGGTGTCGGCAAGACCACGACCACCGTCAACCTCGCTGCCGGCTTGGTGCTGACCGGCAAACGTGTGCTGGTCGTCGACCTCGATCCCCAGGGCAATGCAACGATGGGGTCGGGCGTCGACAAGCGGGCGCTGCCGCTGTCGGTCTACGACGTGCTGCTGGAATCCGCCGGCATCGCCGAGGCCCGGCAGCGCAGCCCGCAGGGCGGCTACGACGTGCTGGGTGCCAACCGCGACCTGGCCGGCGCCGAGGTCGAACTGGTGGCGCTGGAGCGCCGCGAGCGCCGGCTGAAGCAGGCGCTGGCCGCCGTGGCCGGCGACTACGACTTTGTGCTGATCGACTGCCCGCCGTCCTTGAGCCTGCTGACGCTGAACGGCTTGTGCGCCGCACACGGTGTCATCGTGCCGATGCAGTGCGAGTACTTTGCACTGGAAGGCCTGTCGGACCTGGTGAACACGATCAAGCAGGTGCATGCCAACCTGAACACCGACCTGCAGATCATCGGTCTGCTGCGTGTGATGTTCGACCCGCGCATCACGCTGCAGCAGCAGGTCAGCGAGCAGATCAAGGCGCACTTCGGCGACAAGGTCTTCAACACGGTGATTCCGCGCAACGTGCGCCTGGCCGAGGCGCCCAGCTACGGCCAGCCGGGGGTCAGCTTCGATCCGGCGTCCAAGGGCGCACAGGCTTTTGTCGAATTCGCGCGCGAGATGGTGCAGCGCCTTGGCTGAGATCGACGAACAGCTGCTGTCGCGCATCGAGGACGCCAGCCTCAACGCCAGCGCACCGCCGCAGCAGCGCTGGATGGACGGCTGGCTGGTGCGGCTGTCGCCGGGCAAGGCCAAACGCGCGCGCTGCATCAATGCCGTGGCCGCCGGCCGGCTGCCGCTGGCGCAGAAGCT
>JBASTF010000347.1:0-2134 GCA_049274755.1 Rubrivivax sp.
GGTCAACACGCTGGAGACGGCCGACGTGGCCGCGCTGACCACCGCCCAGGTCAAGGCCCTGGACACCGAGAGCATCGCTGCACTCAGCTCCGACCATGTGGTGGCGCTGACCACGGCCCAGGTCGCCGCACTGACCACGGCCCAGGTCGCCGCCTTCGAGACCGGCGATGTCGCCGCCCTGCAGACCGACGACCTGCGTGCCATCAGCGCCGCCAACATCAAGGCGCTGAGCACCGCGCAACTGGCTGCACTGGGTTCCGACCAGATCGCTTCGCTGACCACGGCCCAGGTCGCCGCGCTGACCACGGCACAAATCGCCGGCCTTGGTTCTTCGGACCTGAACGCACTGACGACGGCGCAGTTCAGCGCGCTGAGCACGGCGCAGATCCAGGCCATCGAAACCGCCGACTTCGGCGCGCTCGAAACCGACGATCTGCGCACGCTGAGCACGGCGGCGATCCGCGCCCTGAGCACCGCGCAACTGGCGGCCCTGGGTTCGGACCAGATCGGTGCGCTCACCACGGCCCAGGTCGACACCTTCACGACAGCGCAGATCAGTTCGCTGTCCACGGACGACTTCAACGCACTGACCAGCGCGCACTTCGAGTCGCTGAGCGCCTCGCAGGTGGCGGCCTTCACCACGGCGCAGGTGGCTGCGATGCAGACCGCCGACCTGGCGGCACTGGCCACCGACGCGATCTCGTCGCTGAGCACCGGCGCGATTGCAGCGCTGACCAGCGACCACATCGTCGCGCTGACCACGGCGCAGATCGTGGCACTGACGACGGCACAGATCGCCGCCATCGAGACCGGCGACCTGGCTGCGATGCAGACGGCCGACCTGGCCGCACTGACGGACAACCAGATCCGTGCGCTCGGCACGGCGCAGATCGCCGGCCTGACGACGACCCAGTTCGACGCGCTGGCCACCGACCAGCTCGCGGCGATGACGACGCTGCAGATCGCCAGCATCGAAACCGCCGACCTGGTGACACTGACCTCGGCCGACCTCGACGCCTGGAGCGCGACGCAGATCGGTGCACTGACGACGATGCAGGTCGCGGCACTGACCACCGACCAGCTGGCCTCGCTGGACACGGCGCAGATCATGGCCTTCTCGACGGCCGACATCGTGGCGCTGGGCACCGAAGGCATCGTCGCGCTGACGACCACGCAGCTGGCCGCCCTGACGACCGAGCAGTACGCGTCGATGACGACGGCAGAGTTCGCAGCGCTGAGCAGCACCGACATCTCGGCGATGACCACGGCCCAGGCCGCGGCGCTGACGACCGACCAGATCGTCGCCTTCACGACCGACCAGATCGCCGGCCTGGAGACACGCGACATCGAAGCGCTGTCGATGAACCAGGTGGCGGCCTTCCAGACCGCGGACACGGCGGTGATGACATCGGGGCAGCTCGACTCGCTGCTGGTGGCCTCGCCCATCGTGCTGGACCTCGACGGCAACGGCCTGCAGCTGCTGTCGGCGTCCAACGGCGTGCGCTTCGACCTCAACGCCACCGGCAACCAAAGCGGTACCGTGGGCTGGGTGGGTGGTGCCGATGCGCTGCTGGTGCGCGACCGCAACGGCGACGGCGTCATCAACGACGGCCGCGAGCTCTACGGCGTGGCCACGGTCACGGCCTCGGGCCAGCGTGCCGGCAACGGTTACGCCGCCCTGGCCGACGAGGACAGCAACCGCGACGGCAAGATCACCGCAGCCGATGCCAGCTTCAAGGACATCAAGCTCTGGGTGGACGCCAACAGCGACGGCAAGACCGACGCCGGCGAACTGAAGGGGCTGGCCGACTTCGGCATCGTGGAGCTGGACCTGAACTACGCCATCACCAGCAAGGTCGACAACGGCAACTACGTCGGCATGGTGTCGAGCTACACCAAGGCCGACGGCAGCACCGCCCAGATGGCCGACGTGTGGTTCGGCAAGCAGGCGGCTGCCACGGCGCCCAAGGCCGACGAACTGCTGGCAGCGCCGGCCGCCGAACTGCTGGCCGGCTCGACGCCGGCGGCCAGCACGACGGCCAGCGCGCCGACCGTGGTGGTGGCCACCCACACGCTGCGTGGCCTGCTCGACGACGAGCAGAACCGCCAGACGCCGCTGCTCTGACGCCACGGC
>JBASTF010000348.1:0-2340 GCA_049274755.1 Rubrivivax sp.
GCGCAAGGGTCACCGCGCTGTCCACGCAGCGGCCGGTGACGACGATGTCGGCGCCGGCGGCCAGCGCCGCGGCGATCGGGAAGGCGCCGAGGTAGGCGTTGGCGCTCATCACCTTGGCCGGGAAGGCGGCGCCGGAGAACATCTCCGTCGTGCCCGCGGCGCGCATGGCCTCGACCTGCGGCATCAGGTCGTCGCCGAGCACGGCGGCGATCTTCAGATCCACGCCCTCGGCTTGCGCCGCGGCCACCAGCGCGTCGCGGCAGGCGGAAGGGTTCACGCCGCCGGCGTTGGCGATGACCTGGATGCCGCGCGCCTTGATCTGCTTCATCAGCGGCTTCATGGTCGCGACGAAGTCGAGCGCATAGCCCTGGGCCGGGTCCTTGGCCTTGGCGCGGATCAGCAGCGACATGGTGATCTCGGCCAGGTAATCGAAGACCAGCACGTCGATGTCGCCGCGTTCGACCAGTTGGGCCGCGGCGAATTCGGTGTCACCCCAGAAGCCTGAGGCGCAGCCGATGCGAAGGGTGTCTTTGCTCATGGGGTTCGTCTCCGTGCGTTGGGTTCAGTCTCAGGATCGGGCCGGTGCGCCGTCGCGCGGCCAGAAGATGCGCCAGATGCCCCTGGCCGTGGCGCAGGTGCGACCTTTCGCATCGAGCAACTCGCCTTCGGCGAAGGCGATGTTGCGGCTGGCGCGCACGACCTTGCCGCGGGCCTGGAAGTGGTCGCCGCCGGCGGCATCGACGTAGCTGATGTCGAGATTGATGGTCGACTGGCGCAGCCGCTGCGGGTCGATGCCGCGCATCTCGGGACGTGCGAGCAGGGACGAAGCGATCGCGCAGCCCAGCGCGCCGTCGAACATGTAGGCGATGACGCCACCGTTGAGCACGGCGTCCGAGCCGCCGCCGCCGCGCTGCGTCGCCATCACCTGGGGCAGGCGCACCACGGCTTCGCCGACACCGACGATCTGGACCTCCAGCCCTTGCGCGCGCATGAAGTCGTTGTTGCCCCAACGCCGCCAGAAGGCGTCGATGACGTGCCGAGGCAGAGGGTTGTCGCTCAACGGTGGGTCTCCGGTTCAGGCAGCCAGGCCCAGCGCCTGGATGCGTTCAACATGGGCCAGCAGCGAGCGCTTGGCCATCGGCCACAGGGCCTTGGGCGTGTCGGCGTAGGCCAGCGGCACCCAGTCGTCGGGGCCGCCGTCGGGCTGCTGGCGCATCGCGGCGACGACCTTGGCCTCGCGCGCCAGGCGGTGCGCCTTCAGCCTGGCGATGGTCTCGGCGGCCGCGCCCATCACGTGGCCATGGGCCGGCAGGATGAAGCGGACGGCATCGCTGCCGCAGGCGGCGCTCAGCACGTCCAGCGAATCGAGGTAGTCCGCCATGCTGCCATCCGGCGGATCGATGATCGTGGTGCTCCCGTTCAGGACGTGGTCGCCCGAGAACAGCAGGCCGTCTTCTTCGACGACGAGGCACAAGTGGTTGGCGGCGTGCCCCGGTGTGTGGATCGCGCGCAGCGTCACCGGGTGCTCCGGGTCGTCCAGATGCACACGCTCGCCGTCGCCGAGTTCACGGTCGGGCACGAACAGGGAATGCGCGCGCGCGGTCGGTGCCGACGCCATGCCCAGGATGGGCGGGCGCTGGCCGGTGCTCCGTGCGCAGAGCTCGGCCAGCGGCTTGGCGCCGGGTGAATGGTCGGGGTGCGAGTGGGTGCACAGGATGGCCCGGATGTTGCCCCCGGTCGCCTCGAACAGGCGCGCCACGTGCTCGTCGTCGGGCGGGCCGGGGTCGATGACGGCAAAGCCGCCGGCGGCGCTGCCGACGATGTAGCTGTTGGTGCCCGGGCCGGTCATCACGCCGGCGTTGGGTGCCGTCAGCCGCCACAGGTGGCGCAGCAGTCGTACCGGGTGCTCGCTCTGCCAGTCGAGCGCGTGTTCGAGCTGACCGTCGGGACAGACCAGTTCCAGCTCGCCGAAGGGCAGGTCGGACTCCATGAAGCGTTGCGCCTTGCCGCCGACGAGCGCCCCTCGAGGGCAGGAGTCCCACAAGGGCTGGCCGCCGGCGCAGGCCTGCAGCACGGCGTCGATGTCGACGAAGCGAGCCAGCCACTGCAGTGTTCGCAGGGTCGGGAAGATCAGCGGCAGGCTGCCTTGCTGGTGGCGCTGCAGCGCGAGTTCGGCACGCAGCCAGACCGGCTCGAACTGCTCGGCGTCGTCGGCCACGGGCGTCTGGCCCTCGGGCATGCGGGCGATCAGGAAGGCGGTGCTGAAGCGGCGCGGGCCGACGTCACGGTCGGTGGTCCAGCGCGCCAGCGTGCGCACATCGGCGGCGGCGAGCCTGAGGC
>JBASTF010000349.1:0-6426 GCA_049274755.1 Rubrivivax sp.
CTTGATTAGTGACGAACCTCAGTGGGCTCACCTGGTGAGCCACCGAGGGCTGAGGATGAGTTCACCGCCACAGGAGGTGAACCATGACGACGAACCGAGTGCAGTTCCAACCTGGACTTTCGATGGCCGAGTTCATGGACCGCTACGGCAGCGATGACAAGTGCGAGGCGGCGCTGATTGCCTCGCGCTGGCCGACGGGGTTTGCCTGCCCGCAGTGCGGTGGCGGCCACAGCAGCTCGTTTCGCCGTGAGGGCCGGCTGTACTTCCAGTGTGCGGCCTGCCGTCACCAGTGCAGCGTCATCAGCGGCACGGTCTTCGAGGCCACCAAGCTGGGGCTGTCGCGCTGGTTCCTGGCCATGCACCTGCTGACGCAGTCCAAGAACAACGTGGCCGCGCTCGAACTCATGCGCCACCTGGGCGTTTGCTACAAGACGGCCTGGCTCATGAAGCACAAGCTCATGGAGGTCATGCGCGTGCGCGAGGACACCCGCCAGCTCGACGGCCGGGTGGAGATCGACGATGCATACCTGGGTGGCGAGCGCTCGGGCGGCAAGGCCGGGCGAGGCTCGCAGAACAAGGTGCCCTTCGTCGCCGCCGTGCAGACCACGCCCGCGGGCCAGCCGCAGTTCGTGTGCCTGCGCCAGCAGCCGTTCACGCACGAGGAGGTGGCGGTGTTCGCCGCGCGCTCGATTGCCCCGTCGGCCACCGTCGTCTCCGACGGTTTGTGGTGCTTCGGCGCCGTGCAGATCGTCGGGGCCGACCATGAGCGCGTGGTCACCGGCGGCGGCAAGGCCAGCGCCGAGCTGCCGCAGTTCAAGGCGATCAACACCTTCCTGGGCAACCTCAAGCGCTCGCTCAGCGGCACCTATCACGCCTTCGACTTCGCCAAGTACGCCCATCGCTACCTCGCCGAGGCCCAATACCGGTTCAACCGTCGATTCAATCTGCGCTCCATCCTGCCCAGCTTGCTTCGCGCCGCCTGCCTCTCAACCCCGACCCCGGCTCACGTCATTCGTGTGGCTGAGGTTGGTCGCTAATCAAGTGAGGCCATGAACTCGCCCATGCGGAGGGCGCCGCCCGGCGCCCACGCAGGGTTGAAGGCCAGCGGCCCCGGCGGCAGCAGCAGCACGACGGTGGAGCCGAGCAGGAAACGCCCCATCTCGGTACCCTGCGCCAGCTCGATGCGCTGGTCGTCGTAGCGCCATTCGCGCAGCGTGCCGGGCCGTGGCGGGTTGACCACGCCGTGCCAGACGGTGGCCATGCTGCCGACGATGGTGGCACCCACCAGCACCAGCACCCAGGGCACGCCGGCTGTGTCGTCGAAGACACAGACCACACGCTCGTTGCGTGCAAACAGCCCCGGCACACCACGTGCCGTCGTCGGGTTCACGGAGAACAGCGCACCCGGCACATGCAGCATGCGGCGCAGCCGACCGGCGCGCGGCATGTGGATGCGGTGGTAGTCCTTGGGGCTGAGATACAGCGTCGCGAAGTGGCCGCCGTCGAACTGGCGGGCCAGCACCGCATCACCGCCGACCAGGGCCGTGGCCGTGTAGCCGTGGCCCTTGGCCTGGAAGATGCGCCCGGCCTCGATGCCGCCGAACTGGCTGATGGCGCCGTCCACCGGGCAGATCCACGGCGCCTGCGCCAACGGCCTGGCACCGGGCTTCAGCGCACGCGTGAAGAAGTCGTTGAAGCTGCTGTAGCGGCCGATGTCGGGCTGCTCGGCTTCCGCCATGTCGACACCGTAGCGTGCGACGAAGCGGCGGATCGCCGCCGTCGTGACGTCCCCGCCCTGCCAGCGCGCAAAAGCGCCGGCCAGTGCGGTGAGGGCCTGCTTGGGCAGCAGGTACTGGGGCAGGACGGCGAGGCGGTCGGACATCGGCACGGCGCGCGATTATGCTCGCGGCCATGAAACGCACCCTCATCACCACCAGCGTCGCCGCCCTCGTGGCCGCCGCCTTCGCACTGCCGGGTTTTGCGCAGACCCGCGACGACAAACTCTTCGCCGCCGCCCAGGCCGAACAAGCCGCGCTGCTGAAGACGCTGGAGCGCCTGGTCAACATCGAAACCGGCACCGGCCATGCCGAAGGCCTGGCCGCGATGGCCGATCTGCTGGAAGCCGAGCTGAAGGCGGCCGGCGCCAGCGTCACGCGCCACAAGGCCGCCGGCCCGGTGGTGGGCGACAACATCGTCGGCCGCATCGAAGGCCGCGGCGGCAAGCGCCTGCTGCTGATGGCCCACATGGACACCGTCTACGTCAAGGGCACGCTGGCCAAGGCACCGTTCCGCATCGAAGGCGACAAGGCCTTCGGCCCCGGCATCGCCGACGACAAGGGTGGCGTCGCGGTGATCCTGCATGCGCTGAAGATGCTGCAGGCCAGCGGCCAGCGCAGCTTCGGCAGCATCACGGTGGTCTTCAACACCGACGAGGAACGTGGCTCCATGGGCTCGCGCGACCTGATCACAGCGCTGGCCAAGGAGGCCGACGCCGTGCTGTCCTTCGAACCCACCGGCGCCGGCCAGGAAAGCCTGACGCTGGGCACCTCGGGCATCGCCTACGTCAGCGCCGTCATCAAGGGCAAGGCATCACACGCCGGTGCGGCACCGGAACTCGGCGTCAACGCGCTGACCGAGGCCGCCGACCTGGTGCTGCGCACGCAGGACATCGACGACAAGGCCCGCGGCCTGCGTTTCAACTGGACGGTGGCGAAGTCCGGCGGTGTGTCCAACATCATCCCCGACGAAGCGACGCTGAACGCCGACATGCGCTACGCGCGCAACGAAGACATGGAAGCTGCGCTGAAGAAGCTGGAAGCCGCGGCGCAGAAGAAGCGGCTGGCAGCGGCCGAGGTGCAGATCCGCCTGGAACGCGGCCGCCCGGCCTTCGACGCCGGTGTCGGTGGCAAGGCCCTGGTCGACAAGGCCGTGGCGATGTATGCCGAGGTCGGTGGCAAGCTCAACGTCATCGAACGCACCGGCGGCGGCACCGATGCCGCTTATGCCGCGCTGTCGGGCAAGCCCGTCATCGAGAGCCTGGGCCTGCCCGGCTTCGGCTACCACAGCAACCAGGCCGAGTACGTCGACATCAGCGCCATCCCGCGGCGCCTGTACCTGGCGCTGCGCATGATCGGCGACCTGGGCAAGTGAAAGAAAAAACCCCGGCCCGTTGCTGCGGACCGGGGTTGCCTGCCAGCCGTCAGGCCTTCAGGTCGAAGCGGTCCAGGTTCATCACCTTGGTCCAGGCGGCGACGAAGTCCTGCACAAACTGCGTCTGCGCGTCGCTGCTGCCATAGACCTCGGCCAGCGAACGCAGCTGCGCGTTCGAACCGAACACCAGGTCGGCCACCGTGGCCGTCCACTTCGTTGCACCGCTGCTGCGGTCGCGGCCTTCCAGCACACCCGGGGTGGCCGAGGCCGTCCATTGCGTGCGCATGTCGAGCAGGTTGACGAAGAAGTCATTGCTCAGCACACCGGGGCGGCTGGTGAACACACCGTGTTGGGTACCACCGGTGTTGGCGCCCAGCACCCGCAGGCCACCAACCAGCACCGTCATCTCGGGCGCCGTCAGCGTCAGCAACTGGGCCTTGTCGACCAGCAGTTCGGCCGCCGCCGCTTCCAGCCCCGGCTTCACGAAGTTGCGGAAGCCATCGGCCTGCGGTTCCAGCACCGCGAAGGAATCGGCATCGGTCTGGTCCTGCGTGGCGTCGGTGCGGCCCGGTGCAAACGGCACGGTCACGGTCACACCGGCCTGCTTGGCCGCCGCTTCCACCGCGGCGCTGCCGGCCAGCACCACCAGGTCGGCCAGCGAGATCTTCTTGCCGCCAGCGTTGAACTTCTCGCGGATGCCTTCCAGCGCCTTCAGCACCTGGCCCAGCTGCACCGGCTGGTTGACCTGCCATTCCTTCTGCGGCGCCAGGCGGATGCGGGCGCCGTTGGCACCACCACGCTTGTCGCTGCCGCGGAAGCTGGCGGCCGAGGCCCAGGCCGTGGCCACCAGCTGCGGCACCGTCAGCCCCGAGGCCAGCACCTGGGCCTTCAGCGCGGCGATGTCCTGCGCGTCGACCGGCGCATGGCTGGCCGCGGGCAGCGGGTCTTGCCAGATCAGCGTTTCGCTGGGCACCAGCTTGCCCAGGTAACGTGCACGCGGGCCCATGTCGCGGTGGGTCAGCTTGTACCAGGCGCGGGCAAAGGCATCGGCAAAAGCGGCCGGGTCGGCGAGGAAACGGCGCGAGATCTTTTCGTAGGCCGGGTCGAAGCGCAGCGAGAGGTCGGCCGTGGTCATCATCGGCGCGTGGCGCTTCTTCGGGTCGTGTGCGTCCTGCACGGCGTCGGCAGCGGCGCCGCCCTTGGGGTGCCACTGGTGGGCGCCGGCCGGGCTCTTGGACAGTTCCCACTCGTACTTGAACAGGGTCTCGAAGTAACCGTGGTCCCAGGTCGTCGGGTTGGGTTTCCAGGCACCTTCGATGCCGCTGGTGATGGTGTGGCCCGCCTTGCCGCTGCCAAAGGCGTTTTTCCAGCCCAGGCCTTGTTCCTCGACGCTGGCGCCCTCGGGCTCGCGGCCGACGTTGCTTTCCGGCGCGGCGCCGTGGGCCTTGCCGAAGGTGTGGCCGCCGGCCACCAGGGCCACGGTCTCTTCGTCGTTCATCGCCATGCGGGCGAAGGTTTCGCGCACGTCGCGGCCCGAGGCCACCGGGTCGGGGTTGCCGTCCGGGCCTTGCGGGTTGACGTAGATCAGGCCCATCTGCACGGCACCCAGCGGCTTGGCCAGCTCACGGTCGCCCGAGTAGCGGCTGTTGGCCTTGTCGCTGGTGGCCAGCCACTCGGTTTCGGCGCCCCAGTTGATGTCCTTCTCGGGTTCCCAGATGTCGGGCCGGCCGCCGCCGAAGCCGAAGGTCTTGAAGCCCATGGACTCGAGCGCGACGTTGCCGGTCAGCACCAGCAGGTCGGCCCACGAGAGCTTCTTGCCGTACTTCTGCTTGATCGGCCACAGCAGGCGCCGCGCCTTGTCGAGGTTGCCGTTGTCGGGCCAGCTGTTCAGCGGCGCAAAACGCTGGGCGCCGGTGCCGGCGCCGCCGCGGCCGTCATGGATGCGGTAGGTGCCGGCGGCATGCCAGGTCATGCGGATGAACAGCGGGCCGTAGTGGCCGTAGTCGGCCGGCCACCAGTCCTGCGAATTGGTCATCAGCGCCTTCAGGTCGGCGACGACCGCATCCAGGTCCAGGGTCTTGAATTCCTTGGCGTAGTCGAAGGCCGCCGCCATCGGGCTGGACTTCGTGGACTGCTGGTGCAGGATGTCCAGGTTCAGCTGGTTGGGCCACCAGTCCCGGTTGCCGCGGCCACCGCTGGCCATCGTCTGCTTGCCACCGCCCGAAAACGGGCACTTTGCTTCCGTCGTCATCTCTGTCTCTCCTTGCGTCTGCTGAGTGAACCTCTGGCCACGGCAGTCTAGGAGTCGATCCGGGAAGCTTCAACGCAACCGTGTCAATGGTTGCGATAGCGGCAATCTCAGTGCATGGACGGCAGTGCGCGCAAGGCCTTCACGGCGCCGGCACCGATGCTGGCACCGAAACGTTTGGCAAGCCTTTCGGCCACGTTGTCACGCGGGGTGTAGTCGATGATCTCCTCGGCCTTCACGACCTCGCGGGCCACGAAGTCGAGGTTGCCCAGGCGGTCGGCCAAGCCCAGCTTCACCGCCTCCTCGCCGTTCCAGAACAGACCCGAGAAGGTGTCGGGCTGCTCTTTCAGGCGCTGGCCGCGGCCGTCTTTCACGGCCTTGATGAACTGCTGGTGGATCTGCTCGATCATCGCCTTGGCCAGTGCCGTCTGGCGTTCGTTCGGCGGGCTGAAGGGGTCGAGCATGGCCTTGTTCTCGCCGGCCGTCAGCAGCCGGCGTTCGACACCCAGCTTGTCCATCAGGCCGGTGAAGCCGAAGCCGTCCATCAGCACGCCGATGCTGCCGACGATGCTGGCCTTGTCGACATAGATCTCGTCGGCCGCGACGGCGATGTAGTAGGCGCCCGAGGCACAGACCTCTTCGACGACGGCATAGACCTTCTTCTTGTGCTTGGCCTTCAGGCGCTTGATCTCGTCGTTGACGATGCCGCTCTGCACCGGGCTGCCGCCGGGTGAGTTGATGCGCAGCACCACGGCCTGGGCCGCTGCGTCCTCGAAGGCGTTTTTCAGCGCTGCCACCAAAGCCTCGGCGCTGGCTTCGCTGTCGACGGCGATCTCGCCGCGCAGTTCCACCAGCGCGGTGTGCGGCGTGGTCGGCGCGGTGGGCGCGATGCGCTGCGCAAACAGCGCCCAGGCCACGGCCAGCGCCAGTCCCAGCCAGGCCAGGCGGAAGAAGACGCGCCAGCGGCGTTCGCTGCGCTGCTGGCGCAGCAGTTCACGCGCGATCTTCTCCAGGCTGCTTTCCAGCGG
>JBASTF010000350.1:0-1960 GCA_049274755.1 Rubrivivax sp.
TGCTGCCGGCGGCCGATGCCGCCTTGCCGGCACCGGTTGCTGCTGCGGCCGCCCCGGCAGCCGCTGCACCGCTGGTGATGCCGGCCGATGCAGCGCCGGCTGCGGCTTCGTGGCTGGGCGACCTGGAGCGTGAAGCACGCCGTCGCCTGGAGGCCGGCGAGCCCGAGGTCTGGGACGCGCTGACACGCCAGTTCGAAGGCCAGCTGATCCACACCGCGCTCGACCTCACACGCGGCCGCCGCATCGAAGCGGCGCAGAAGCTGGGCATCGGCCGCAACACCATCACACGCAAGATCCAGGAACTGGGCCTGGAGGAGTGACGCGCCCCCAGGCTGCGGCGCTGCGCGCCCACGCCACCCCCCGAGGGGGCTCGACCCGGACCGGGAGACCCGGATCCGGCTCGGGCGTCAGGGCGACAGTTCCACGACCACCGGCGCGTGGTCGCTGGGGCGCTCGTTCTTGCGCGGCAGCTTGTCGATGACGCAGCCGGCCACGCGGGCGCGCAGCGGCTCGCTGACCAGGATGTGGTCGATGCGCAGCCCCTGGTTCTTGCGGAAGGCCAGGTTGCGGTAGTCCCACCAGCTCCAGCTCTTGGGCGGCTGCTCGAAGAGCCGGAAGGCATCGACCAGGCCCAGGCCCAGCAGGCCCTGGAAATGCGAACGCTCCTCGGGAGTGAGGTGGATGCTGCCGGCCAGCGCCACCGGGTCGTGGGCGTCGCGGTCTTCGGGGGCGATGTTGTAGTCGCCCATCAGCACCAGCTGTTCGTGGGTGGCGAGCTCGGCGCGCACCCAGTCGCGCAGTGCGCTCAGCCAGCGCATCTTGTACTGGAACTTGTCGCTGTCCGGCGCCTGGCCGTTGGGGAAGTAGGCGCCGATCACACGCACACCGTCCACCGTGCCGGCGATGACACGTGCCATGTCGTCTTCGAAGCCGGGGATGTTCTTGACGATGTCGGTGGCCGGGCTGCGGCTGAGCAAGGCCACGCCGTTGTAGGTCTTCTGCCCGAACCACTGCACCTGGTAGCCCGCGGCCAGAATCTCGGCCTGCGGGAACTTGTCGTCGGTGAGCTTGGTTTCCTGCAGCACGATGGTGTCCACCGGGTTCGCAGCCAGCCAGTCCAGCAGCTGCGGCAGGCGCACGGCCAGGGAGTTGACGTTCCAGGTGGCGAGTTTCAAGCGCGGCTTTCCTTGGCGGCGAACGCAGGCATCGTACAGGCGATGCGCTCAGCGCAGCAGCGTCACCGCCAGCCCGACACCGGCGCAGGCTGCCAGCAGCGGCAGCACGCCGACCTGGAAGCGGAACAGCGCCAGCGCCGCGGCTGCGGCGATGGCGGCCGAGATGGCGTCGAAGCGACCATTCCAGCCCTGTGGCCACAGCACATGCCAGGCGAAGAACAGCGCCAGGTTCAGGATCACGCCGACCACGGCCGCGGTGATGGCCGACAGCGGCGCCGTGAAACCCAGCTTGCCGTGTGTGGCCTCGACCAGCGGGCCGCCGGCGAGGATGAAAACGAAGGATGGCAGGAAGGTGACGAAGGTCACCACGCTGGCTGCCAGCGCGCCGCCGAGGAACAGCGCCTCCGGCCCCAGCACCTGCTTCAGCCAGCCGCCGACGAAGCCGACGAAGGCCACGACCATGATCAGCGGCCCCGGCGTCGTTTCGCCCAGCGCCAGGCCGTCGATCATCTGCGGCCCGCTCAGCCACTGGTGGGTTTCCACGGCGCCCTGGTAGACATAGGGCAGCACCGCGTAGGCGCCGCCGAAGGTCAGCAGCGCGGCCTTCGTGAAGAACCAGCCCATCTGCGTCAGCGTGCCCTGCAGGCCTTGTGCCGCCACCAGAGCGGCCATCGCCAGCAGCCACAGGCCCAGGCCCGCAGCCAGCACACGCAGCAGGTGGCCGCGCGAGAAGCGGGCATGGGCCGGCGTCGGCGTGTGGTCGTCGATCAGGGCCGGGCCGTGGC
>JBASTF010000351.1:0-1514 GCA_049274755.1 Rubrivivax sp.
GCCTCGGCCGTGGCCCCACCTGCGCCAGGCTGCAGCGCTGGCGGTGCAGCAGCAGGCAGCGGGCCGAACAGGTCGGAGGAAAGCAGCATCAAAATACTGTACTTTCATACAGTATTCATCGCAACCCAGAAGCCTGCAGCGCTTGTCGAAAAGACTGTATTTATGTACAGTTTCCACCTCCAACGGACAACAGCACAGTGGGCAGCAGTGTCGCCATCAGTTTCGGTTCGCCGGCCAGCGAAAGCGGCGTCACACGGCTGGACCTCAATGACATCCTGGTGCGCCATCCGCAGGCGGCCTTCCTGATGCGCATTGCCGGCAGCTCGATGCGCGATGCCGGCGTCGACGACGGCGACCTGGCCCTGGTGGACCGCGCGATGGACGCCGCCCATGGGCGTGTTGTCATCGCCATCGTCGACGACGAATTTGTCTGCCGCCGCCTGCACCGCCGCGGCAGCGACGTGCGGCTGCAGGCCGCCGACCCCGCCTGCCCCGACTGGGTGGCGAGCCAGGGCGAGGCCTTGCAGATCTGGGGTGTGGTCACCCACGTCATCAAGCCGCTGGCGCTGTAGGGGCCGGCGATGTTTGCGCTGGTCGACGTCAACAACATGTACGTCAGCTGCGAGCGGGTGTTCCGCCCGGCGCTGAACGGGCGGCCGGTGGTCGTGCTGTCGAACAACGACGGCGCCTGCATCGCACGCAGCAACGAAGCCAAGGACCTGGGCGTGCGCATGGCCCAGCCCTGGTTCGAGGTGCGGCACCTGGAGCGCGCAGCCGGGCTCGTTGCGCTGTCGGCGAACTTCGAGCTGTATGGCGACATGTCCAGCCGCATGATGTCGCTGGCTGCCCGCTACGCGCCGCGCCAGGAGATCTACAGCATCGACGAGTGTTTTCTCGACTTCGACGGTGTGCCCGGCGACCTGCTGGCCACCGGGCGTGCGCTGCGCAGCCAGGTGCTGCAATGGACCGGCCTGCCGACCAGCGTCGGCTTCGGTGCCACCAAGACCCTGGCCAAGCTGGCCAACCACGTGGCCAAGACGGCCGAGCGCAAACCCGGCAGCTACGCGGCCGAGCTGGCCCAGGTGTGCAACTTCGACACCTTGTCGCGCCCCGCGCTGGAGGCCGTGATGGCGGCCACCGACGTCGGCGAGGTCTGGGGCATCGGCCGCAAGACACGCACCAGGCTGCACGAAGGCGGCATCCGCAGCGTGCGCGATCTGGTGCAGGCCGATGTCGTGGCGCTGCGCCGGCAGTTCAGCGTCGTCGTCGAAAAAACGGTGCTCGAACTGCGCGGCACGGCCTGCCTGGCGGTCGACGATGCACCCGACGCCAACCAGCAGCTGATGTGTTCACGCTCCTTCGGCACGCCGGTGCAGGAGCTGCCGACGCTGATCGAGGTGGTCAGCCAGTTCTGCAGCCAGGTGGCGCGCAAGCTGCGTGAACAAGGCAGCGTCGCCGGCGCCGTGCATGTGTTCATCACCACCAGCCCCTACCGCCGCAACGACCGCCAGCAC
>JBASTF010000352.1:0-6706 GCA_049274755.1 Rubrivivax sp.
GCCGCGGCCCTGGTGCTGCTGCTGACGCTGCTGCTGGCGCGCACGGTGCCGGCCGCCCGCGTTGCAACGCTGCGCGCAGGCGTCGCCGCTGCCTAGAATTCCAGCTTGTTGTCCACCATGGCCCAGACCCTCGCCGCTCCCGGCAGCACGCCGTCCCGCTGGTCGCAGTTCTATGCGCTGACCAAGCCGCGTGTGGTGCAGCTCATCGTCTTCTGCGCGCTGATCGGCATGCTGCTGGCCGAACCCGGGCTGCCGAACCTGGCGCGCGCGGCGGCGGCCACCGTCGGCATCTGGCTGGTCGCGGCAGCGGCGGCGGCTTTCAACTGCATCGTCGAACAGCACATCGACCGCCGCATGGCGCGCACCGCCTGGCGGCCCACGGCCAAGGGCGAGCTGACGAACACGCAGACCCTGCTGTTCTCGGCTGCACTCTGCGCCGCCGGCAGCGCCGTCCTCTACCTCTGGGTGAACCCGCTGACGATGTGGCTGACCTTTGCCACCTTCGTCGGCTACGCCGTGGTCTACACCGTGGTGCTGAAGCCGCTGACGCCGCAGAACATCGTCATCGGCGGTGCCTCGGGCGCGATGCCGCCGCTGCTGGGCTGGGCCGCGATGACGGGCGACGTCGGCCCCGAGGCGCTGATGCTGGTGCTGATCATCTTCCTGTGGACACCGCCGCATTTCTGGGCGCTGGCGCTGTACCGGGCCGAGGACTACCGCCGCGCCGGCCTGCCGATGCTGCCGATCACACACGGCCCCGAATTCACGCGGCTGCAGGTGCTGCTCTACACTTTCGTGCTGTTCGCGGCGACGCTGCTGCCCTTTGTCTACCGCATGAGCGGCTGGATCTACCTGGCGGCCGCGCTGGTGCTGGGCATCTGGTTCATCGTGCTGGCCTTCCAGCTGTGGCGCGGCTACAGCGATGCACTGGCGCGCAAGACCTTCCGATTCTCCATCTGGCATCTGTCGCTGCTGTTTGCGGCGCTGCTGCTGGACCACTACCTGAACCCATGGCTCTCATCGCTGTTCGTCGCCTGATCCTGGTTTCCGCGCTGGCGGCCTTGCTGGCCGGCTGCGACCGTGGCGACGGCCCGCCGAAGGCGGCGTTCAAGGCCGTCGACATCACCGGTGCCGACTACGCGAAGGAACTGAACCTCAGCGATGCCGAGGGCCAGCGCCGCACGCTGGCCGACTTCAAGGGCAAGGTCACCGTCGTCTTTTTCGGCTACACGCAATGCCCGGACGTCTGCCCGACAACGCTGCTGGAGCTGGCCCAGGTGAAAAAGGCGCTCGGCGCCGACGGCGCGCGTGTGCAGGGCGTGTTCGTCAGCGTCGACCCCGAACGCGACACGCCGGAACTGCTGAAGGCCTATGTCGCCAACTTCGGCGCCGACTTCGTCGCGCTGCGCGGCACAGCCGACGAAACCAAGGCCGCGGCCAAGGCCTTCAAGGTCTTCTTCAACAAGGTGCCGGGCAAAACCGACACCAGCTACACCGTGGACCACACGGCCGGCAGCTACGTTTTCGACACGCAGGGCCGGGTGCGGCTGTTCACGCGCTACGGCAGCGGCACCGAGGCGCTGACGCAGGACCTGAAGATCCTGCTCGCCGAGAAAGCCTGATCAGGCCGTCGTTTCCAGCGCCTTGCGCATCTTCTTCATCGCCGCCACCTCGATCTGGCGGATGCGCTCGGCGCTGACGCCGTATTCGGCGGCCAGTTCGTGCAGCGTCATGCCGCCCGAACTGTCGTCGTTGACCTTCAGCCAGCGTTCTTCGACGATGCGGCGGCTGCGTTCGTCCAGCGCGCCCAATGCCTGGGCGATGCCGTCGCCGGACAGCCAGTCGCGGTGGCGGGCTTCGAGCCGGCGTGTCGGCTCGCTGCTGTCGTCGGCCAGGTAGGCGATCGGCGCGTAACTCTCTTCGCCGTCGTCGTTCTGCGGTTCCAGCGCGACGTCGCCGCCCGAGAGCCGGGTTTCCATCTCGATGACTTCGTCGGGCTTGACGTTGAGCTCACGCGCCACCGTCGCCACCTCGGCCGGCGTCAGCGTGTTGCGGTGGGTTTCGCCGTCGGCGGCATCGCCCTTCAGGCCCTGCTTCATCGAACGCAGGTTGAAGAACAGCTTGCGCTGGGCCTTGGTCGTCGCGACTTTGACCATGCGCCAGTTCTTCAGGATGTATTCGTGGATCTCGGCCTTGATCCAGTGCAGCGCATAGCTGACCAGGCGCACACCTTGTTCGGGGTCGAAGCGCTTCACGGCCTTCATCAGGCCGACGTTGCCTTCCTGGATCAGGTCGCCCTGCGGCAGGCCGTAGCCCAGGTACTGGCGCGAAACGCTGACCACCAGGCGCAGGTGCGACAGCACCAGGCGGCCGGCGGCTTCGAGGTCGCCGCTGCGCTGCAGGCGCTCGGCGAAGCTCTTTTCTTCCTGCGCCGTCAGCATCGGCAGCCGGTTGACGGCCGTGATGTAGGCGTCCAGGTTGCCGATCGACGGCACCAGGGCCCACGGGTCGCGCACGGAAAGGGCAGTGGTGGCAGCAGCGGTGTTCATGCGGTCTCGGATGCAGGTCGTTCGACCAAGTTCCGAGAATATTAGCACTCCGCCAAGATGAGTGCTAAAGCGGGCTGGAATACAGTGTTAAGTATTCGCTCACATTCACGCATCGCTCCGCACCAGGGCTGGATCCAGCCAGCGGATGCGCGGGTCCACGTAGTAGCCACCGTATTCCGTGTAGCGCAGAAAGGCCTTGCCACAGTGGCGGCAGGCCTGCACATCGCTGCGGTTGCACGGGTGGTGGCGGGGCGCGATCGGCGCGTCGGCCGACCACAGCCGGGTGCCGCCGGGGTGGAATTCGTCCCAGCTCGGTTCGTCCTCGCCGCTGCGCAGCGTGCCCAGCGGCTGCAGCACGGCGGCGGCGTCGAAGCCGGCCGGCAATGACTCCCAGCCGGGGCAGACCAGGGCGGCGCAGTGCTGGCAGCCCGGCCCGCCGGCCGCGGCGATGGCAGCCAGGCGTGTGCCGTCCAGGAAGGGCAGGCCGTCGCTCATCGGCCGTCGACCCGCAGCGACAGGTCCACCGCGTGCACGTCCTTCGTCAGCTTGCCCACCGAGATGCGGTCGACGCCGGTGGCGGCGATGGCGCGGATCGCGCCCAGGTCGACGCCGCCCGACACCTCCAGCAGCGCCCGGCCCTGGTTGCGCTGGAAGGCGGCATGCATGTGTTCGAGGCTGAAGTCGTCGAGCAGCACGCTGGTGGCACCGGCGGCCAGCGCTTCGTCCAGCTCGGTCAGCGACTCGACCTCGACCTGCACCGTGACGCCGGCGTCCAGCGCCTGCGCCGCACGCAGCGCTGCGGTGATGCCACCGGCGGCCGCGATGTGGTTTTCCTTGATCAGGATGCCGTCCCACAGCGCCAGCCGCTGGTTGCGGCCGCCGCCCACACGCACGGCGTACTTCTGCGCCTGGCGCAGCCCGGGCAGGGTCTTGCGCGTGTCGAGCACGGCGCAGCCTCTGGGGTTCGGCGACGCGCCGGCGATGGCATCCACATACCGGCGTGTCACCGTCGCCACGCCGGACAGCAGTTGCAGGAAGTTCAGCGCCGGGCGCTCGGCGCTGAGCAGGGCGCGGGCATCGGCCTCGATGCGGCAGACCACGGTGCCGGCGGCCACGGCCGCACCTTCGGCGACGGCCCAGTCCACACGCGCCGCCGGGTCCAGCGCCTGCATGCAGGCGTCGAACCAGGGCTGGCCGCAGAGCACGGCGGCTTCCTTGGCCAGCACATGGGCACCTGCGCGGCGGCCGGCCGGCACCAGCTGCGCCGTCCAGTCGCCACGGCCGATGTCTTCGGCCAGCGCATCGTGCACGTTGCGTGCACGGGCCTGGTCCAGGGTTTCGTTGTGCTCGATCATCGGAAAGTTCAGATGCTGTAGGACGTGTAAGTGGCCGGGTGGAACAGTTCGTCGACGGCCATGCGCCGCGCCGACAGCCCCTGGGCGTGGTGGTGCTGCACAAAGGCCTCCAGCGTGCGCAGGTTGCTCGCCACACCGTAGGACCAGAAGTCCTCGCCCAGCGTTTCGCGTGCGGCCTTCAGCTGTTCTTCGACGAAGGGCAGGGTCACCTTGGCGGCCGAGGTGTCGGCGAGTTGTTCCAGTGCCAGCGCCTTGGCCTGCGTGAAGGCCTTGACGACGGCACCGGCCAGCCAGGGGTGGCGCTCGGCCAGCGTGCGGCGAAGGCCGACGACATGCATGATGGGAAAGATGCCGGTGCGCGCGAAATAGTCCTTGGCCGCGGCCGTGGGGTCGTCGAACAGCCAGCCGACCTGCGGGTTGCGTGCCGCCGCGCCGCCGGGTGGGCGCGGTGCGATGAAACCGTCGATCTCGCCACGGTCGAGCAGGGCCGAGATCGTCCGCCCTTCGGGCGCGTTCTCCAGCCGCACGCCAGGCGGCAGCTGCAGCGCGATCTTCTCCGGCCGGCCCGGTGTGTCGATGCCACCGCGCACCCAGGTCATGTCCTCGGGGCGCAGACCGAAGTCGTCCTGCAGCAGCGCCCTGGCCCAGACGATGGCCGTCAGCTGGTATTCGGGCACACCGACGCGCCGGCCTTTCAGGTCCTGCGGCACCTGGATGCGGTCCTTGCGCACCCAGATCGAGGTGTGGCGGAAAGCCCGCGACAAAAACACCGGCAGCGCGACGTAGGGGCTGTCGCCGCGCGAGGCCTTCACCAGGTAGCTGCTGAACGAGAGCTCGCTGATGTCGAATTCCTCGTTGCGGAAGGCGCGGAAGAAGGTCTCTTCGGGCGACAGCGTCATGCACACCGGGTCGACACCGTCGATCTGCACACGCCCGTCGAGCAGGGCGCGGGTGCGGTCGTAGTCGCCGACGGCGAGCGAAAGCTGGAGATTGGACATGGTGCAGGCAGGGCGTCAGTCGCCGGCCCGCATGCTAGCCGCCTGGCGCCGCCACAGGTTCCAGGGCCGGTCGACCTGGCCTTCGGTGGCTTCGCGTGCCGCCTCGGCTTCGCCCGCCGTCAACGCCACCACCGGGCCCAGCGCCGCGGCCTGCAGCTGCAGCTTGGCGTTCAGCTCGGTGTAGATCGCGCGGTAGACGGCCAGCCGCAGCGATTCGGCCACCGTGGTGCTGCCGTGGCCGCGCATCAGCACGACGTTGGCGTTGCCCAGGGCCGCGGCCAGCGCCATGCCCAGCGCGCGGTTGCGGATCAGCAGGTCGCTGGCGTCGCCGGCGGCATCGCGGATCTCGAACAGCGGCGCGCCGCGGCCGAGGAAACCGCACATGTGGCACACCGGCTGCAGCCGTGCGCCGGCGGCCACGGCAAAGGGCAGCAGGGCCGACGAATGGCTGTGCACGACGGCCATCACCTCGGGCCGGGCGCGGTAGAGCTCGCTGTGGATGAAACGTTCGAGGTAGGGCCGCGGCGCGTCGGCGGCCACGGCCTCGCCGCTGGCCACTGCGTATTCGACGATGTCGCCGGCCTGCACCTGGGCCGGCGCGACGTTGCGCGCCAGCAGGAAACGCTGCGGGTCGTCGGGGTGGCGGGCACTGGCATGGCCGAAGGCGTCGACGACACCTTGCTGGAACAGGATGTGGTTGGCGTCGACGAGGTCGGCCACCAGGGTCTGCAGGCGGGAGCTCATCACCTCAGGGTAAACCGAATGGCGCGCCGCAGCCGCCAGCGACTACCCTGCCCGCGCCATGCACCGCCGCCACGCCTGCACCGCCCTGACGCTGGGACTTGCCAGCGTTTCATGGCCGCTGCGTGCGCAGGCCGAGTGGCCGGCCAAGCCGGTGACCGTCGTCGTGCCCTCGTCGCCCGGTGGCGGCACCGACGTCTACGGCCGCCTGCTGGCGCAGGCGCTGGGCGAACAGCTGAAGCAGAGTTTTGTCGTCGAGAACAAACCCGGCGCCAGCGGTGCCATCGGTGCTGCGGCCGTGGCCCAGGCTGCGGCCGACGGCCACACGCTGCTGGTGGCCTCGAACTCCTCGCTGGGCATCAACCCCGGCTTGTACAAGAGCCTGCCCTATGACGTGGCACGCGACTTCGCACCGGTGTCGCGGGGTGTCATCGCGCCGATGGTCGTCGTCGCCCACCCTGGCGCGCAGGTGAAGAGCTTGGCCGAGCTGCTGGCGCGTGGCCGGCGCGAGCCGGCAGCGCTGTTCTACGGCAGCGCCGGCGTCGGCAGCCCGCTGTACATCGGCGTGCGCATGCTGGAAGAGAGCACCGGCGCGCGCTTTTCGCATGTGCCCTACAAGGGTGTGGCGCCGGCCTACCAGGACCTGCTGGGTGGCCGCCTGCAGTTCATGCTGACCGACCTGGCCAGCGTGCGCCCGCACATCGACGCCGGCAAGCTGCTGGCCCTGGCCATCACCGACAAGAGCGCGCTGCTGCCCAGCGTGCCGACGCTGGCCGAGGCCGGTGTGCCGGGCTTCAAGGCCTTCACGGCGTTTTCGGTGATGGCACCGGCCAAGGTGCCGGCAGCGCTGGTGGCGCGCATCGCCACCGAGGTGGCGCGGGCGATGAAACAGCCGGCCACGGCAGCGCGGCTGGAGCAGGCGGCGCTGCTGCCGGTGTTCGACACGCCCGAGAGCTTTGCTGCGGCGCTGAAGGCCGAACAGGCCACCTGGGCGGCCTTCATCCGCCAGCACAACATCCAGCCCGACTGACACCGGGCGAGCGCGGTTTCAGCCCCAGCGTGT
>JBASTF010000353.1:0-3700 GCA_049274755.1 Rubrivivax sp.
TTCCGGGGCGGCCACGGTCTGGGCCTGCACCAGCAGCGGCAGGGCCAGCGTCAGCACGGCGAGTGCACGGGTCAAGAAGTGGTGCATGGTCTGGGCCCTCGGAATTCAGAAGGTGGCGGATGCCGTCAGCTGCAGCACATGGGCGTTGTGCGAATACGGCTGGTTGGTGCGCGGGTCGGTGAAGTCCTTGAAGCTGAACTTCTTGAGCTCGTAGCCGCCGCTGATCTTGGCGCCGTATTTGGCGGCCGCACCGTCCAGCGTCCAGGTGGCGCGCAGTGACAGGCCGATGCTGTTGAACTGGCCGAGCTGGCGGTTGCGTGTGACGTAGAGGTTCTGCTGCATGGCGTCGTCGCTGAAGAACAGCGCCTTGCCCTGCGTGTAGTAGCGCACCGAGGCGTCGGCCAGCCAGCGGCTGCCGAGGTAGCGCGAGGTGCCGAGTTCCAGCGTCTGGGCCTTGATGTCCCAGGTGTCCCAGTAGTAGCGGAACTCGCCGCGCAGCGCCCAGCGGTTGCCGGCTTCGCCGACCTCGCCGACGGTGCGCAGCTTCACGGCACGGCTGCTGCGTGTGCGCGGCACCCGCTCGGGCACGGTGGCGCCGAACTCGCGTGCGGCGCGGTAGGGGTTGCCGAGATAGCCGTCGTCGGAGACGACCTCGAAGTTCAGCGCCGCCAGCCAGCGCGGCGAGAGGATCTGCGTGACGCCGGTGCGGTACTGCCAGTGTGTGGCCTGGTCGAAGAAGCCCTGGCCCTTCTTGCCGACCTGGTCGCTGCCGCGGCCGAAGCCGATGCTCACCGTCGTCATGCCGCCGAACACGTCCTGCGCGACACCGACGTTGAGGCTGTCGGCGATGTAGTCGGGTTCCGTGCTGCGTTCGACGTTGGCCGACAGCAGCGCGTCGCGCACCAGCCAGTCGGCACCGACACCGAAGGCGGTGCGTGTTTCCTTGAACGGGCTGGCCGTCGTCACGACGTCGATCGACGCGTTGCTGACGGCGTCGACGTAGTACTGCGCCGACACCGCCACACGCTCGGCGATGCTCTTGCGCACCAGCAGGGCCGGGCCGCTGGCGGTGACGCCGCCGCCGTCGTAGAGGTGCAGCAGGAGCTCGGCGCGGTCGTCGGGCAGCACGGCGGCCTGGGTGCTCGGGTGCGAGAACAGCGCCAGCAGAGAGCCCAGGACACGTGCCAGCCAAGCGAACGCCGTGGATCCGGCTTTGCCGGGCCACTGGCCTTGCCCCCTCGAGGGGGAGCGCCGCAGGCGCTGCGGGGGGGAGTCAATTGCAGCCACAGCCGCCCCCTTGCACGCCGGTGGCGCCACGTGCACCCTCGCGCACCACATGCACATGTTCGCGGTGGCGCTCGGACAGCGTGTCGCGCTGGAATTGCAGGATGGGGTCGGCCAGGCGCTCGCGCTCATAAGGCTTGACCCAGGGCTCGATGGCGCAGCCGGCGAGCAGCACGGCAGCCAGCAGGAGCAGCGCTCGCAGAGGCACGGCCATCACTCCTTCACCAGTTCGCGGATCTGTTTGTCGTAGGCCTCTTCCATGCCTTCGCGGTAGCCGCGGTGCAGGTAGCGCACACGGCCGTCGCGGTCGATCAGCACGGTGGCCGGCATGCTTTGCACGTCGTACAAGCGGCTTACCCGCTTGTCGGCATCGAACAGCACCGGGAAACGCACGGCCAGCTTGGCCGCGGCGCCGCTGGCGGTGCGCGGGTCTTCGTCGACGTTGACACCCAGCATCGTGAAGCCGGCGCTGCGGTACTTGTCGTACAGCTTGTTCAGGTGCGGCATCTCCACCTTGCAGGGGCCGCACCAGCTGGCCCAGAAGTTGACCAGCACGACACTGCCGCGCTGTTCGGCCAGGCGCAGGTTCTTGCCGTCCAGCGCCTTCAGCGTGAAGTCGGGGGCCGGGGCCTGCGCTGCGACGGCGCCGAAGGCGTTGCCGAAGGCCAGCAACAAGAGGAGGGCGATGAGCTTCATGGGCGATGTCAGAAGAAGATCGTGAGCCCGAGCGTGATCTCGGGGTTTTGCGTGGTCTGCCGCTTGCTGAGCAGGTCTTGCGAGAAGATGTGGTTGCGCACGTCGAACTGCATCGCAATCCAGTCGTTGAACAGCACACGCATGCCGAAGCCGACGTTGAAGGTCTGCTCGGTCTTGTCGACGAACCTGGTGCTGCCGATGCCGCCGATGAGGTAGAACGAAGACGCCTTGGCGATGTTGCGGCTGAAGAAGATCTCGCCCGGCAGCAGGTTGTAGCCAACGGACAGGTTGTAGTAGGTGAGCTTCTCGCTGGGCGTCGGAAAGATGCCTGCGGCGTAGACCTGGCGGAACAGTTCGTCGCTGACCTTGGTCTGGCCATACGCAGCTTCGACAAACACGTCTTCGGTGATGTGATAACCCAGCCGCAGGCCGTAGACGGCACTGGAGCCGAAGTTCTGCGTGGCATAGGTGCCGGCGAACAGGCCGATCTCGAAGTCATTGCTCGGCAGCCGAGGCGGCTTGACGTTGCGGCGTTCGACCTGCGGTGCGACGACCTGGTCGCTGGGCCGGGCAGCCTGGGCTGCCGCCAGGCCGGGCAGGTTGGACAGCAGCAGACAGGCGAGAACAGGTTTGAGCATGAGCGAACCTAGAAGAAGAAGGACAGGCCGAGGCTGACGGCGCGGTACTCGATGCTGCGCGTGTCGGCGACGAAGGCGGTGTACAGGCTGTAGTCGACACGGCCGACAAAGCGCTCGCTGATGTAGTACCGCAGCCCGACGCTGGCCACCGCCAACTGGGCGTCGGTGCTCACGGCGTCGACCAGGCTGCGGTTCGGGACGTTGCGGAACTTGCCCAGGCCCACGCCCAGCGCCGGCGACAGCCGCTGGTCCGACCAGGGTTCGATGCTCAGGTTGACATGCCACAGGTCGCTGCCGGAGAACACGCCCTGCACCTGGCCGGCGCTGGCTTCCAGGCTGATGGCGTCGGCCCAGCGGTAGGCGGCCCAGACCTTCAGCAGCGGTTCGCCCTTGAAGCGGCCCCAGGCCGCGCCCATTTCGACGCGGCGCTTCAGGTAGTCGTCGACCAGCACGTCGCGGAAGCTCTTGCTGCCGCCGGCTTCGGTGACGGTGCGTTCCAGCTGCGCACGCGGCACCCAGCCGACACGGCCGTTTTCGGTGCGCACCTTGAACCAGTCGGTGTGGCGCAGTTCGATGACGATCCACTCGTGGCGCGCCGCGACGTGGAACACCGGGAAGCCGCGGCCGGGGCCGGTGTGCAGTTCGATGTAGGGCTCGACGACACGCAGGCGTTCGCTGTCCGGCGCCGGGTCGGCGGCCAGGGCAGGTGCGGCCAGGGCACACAGCAGCAGGGTCAGCGTGGCGGCGGTCCTCATCCCCAGCCTATTCGGCATTGCAGCTTCCGGTCTGAGGGTCGGCAGGTGTGAACATGCTGGCGGCCGTGGCGCTGAACTCGTCCTGGCTCTCCGGCACCGGCCGGCCGATCCAGTAGCGGATGCGTTTCGGGAACTCGTCCTGCGCACTGTCGAAGATCAGGCCGCCGCCATGCAGCGTGCCGACGACCAGCGGCTTGTTCAGCAGCCGGCTGTGCGAGGGGTCGCCGACGACGCTGACGCCCTGCGAACTGTAGAAGTTCTTGTACATGTCGGTGGCCCGCACGGCCTCGGCCGTCATCGCCGGGTTGCCGAGGTCCACCGCCGCCG
>JBASTF010000354.1:0-13519 GCA_049274755.1 Rubrivivax sp.
GCGCCGCCACGCCGCACCCACAGCAGCTGCACCAGGTTTTCGTGCCGGTGCGGGCGGATCTCCCAGGCGTGCAGGCGGCTGCGCGCGGCGATCGATTCGCCGTGCAGCGCATCGACGGCGGCCTGCCCTTCGCCATACAGCGCGTAGGCCGGCAGCGGGCTGTGTCGGGAAACGGCCATGGCCATGTTCGGATTGTCCAAGCGCTGGCAGCATCTGTCCATTGAGCCGCAGCGCCGCAAGGCCTACGCTTTGCCTTCGGTCAAGTGCAGCAGCACGCAACACAAGGAGACACACCATGCGCACCCAGGTTGCCATCGTCGGCGCCGGCCCCTCGGGCCTGCTGCTCGGCGCGCTGCTGCACAAGGCCGGCATCGACCACGTCATCGTCGAGCGCCAGAGCCCGGACTACGTGCTGGGCCGCATCCGCGCCGGTGTGCTGGAACAGGTGATGGTCGACCTGCTGGACGAAGCCGGCGTCGGCGAACGCCTGCATGCCGAAGGCCTGCCGCACGACGGCTTCGAGATGTCCTTCGGCGGCCGCCGCCACCGCATCGACCTGCATGGCTTGACCGGCAAACGTGTCGTCGTCTACGGCCAGACCGAAGTCACGCGCGACCTGATGGACCACCGCAGCCGCGTCGGCCGGCCCACGGTCTACGAAGCCAAGGATGTCGCAATCAGCGGCTTCGACGGCGCACACCCGGTGGTCAGCTACACGGCCAAGGACGGCAGCACGCAGCGCATCGAAGCCGACTTCATCGCCGGCTGCGACGGTTACCACGGTGTCTGCCGCGCCAGCGTGCCGGCGAGCGCGATCCAGACGTTCGAAAAGGTCTACCCCTTCGGCTGGCTGGGCCTGCTGGCCGACGTGCCGCCGGTGCACCACGAACTGATCTACGGCAACAGCGACCGTGGTTTCATGCTCGCCAGCATGCGCAGCAAAACGCGCAGCCGCTACTACGTGCAGTGCAGCCTGGACGAGAAGATCGAAGACTGGTCCGACGAAGCCTTCTGGGCCGAGCTGAAGCGCCGCCTGCCGCCGGCCGATGCCGAGCACCTGGTGACCGGGCCATCGCTGGAAAAAAGCATCGCGCCGCTGCGCAGCTTCGTCACCGAGCCGATGCGCTTCGGTGCGCTGTTCCTGGCCGGCGACGCCGCCCACATCGTGCCGCCCACCGGCGCCAAGGGCCTGAACCTGGCGGCCAGCGACGTGGCCTTGCTGGCCCGCGGTTTCGCCGAGTTCTACGGCGCCAAGAGCCGTGAAGGCCTGGAGCGCTACAGCGAACGGGCACTGTCGCGGGTGTGGAAGGCCGAACGCTTCAGCTGGTGGTTCACCTCGCTGATGCACCAGTTCCCCGAGAACGGCGCCTTCGGCGCGAAGATGCAGCAGGCCGAGCTGGACTACCTGTGCGGCTCGCTGGCCGCGCAGAAGGTCGTCGCCGAGAACTACGTCGGCCTGCCCTTGCCGGCCTGATGCCCGGGCCGCGCCTTCGCCCCGACCAGCGACTTCGGCATCGGCGGCGCCTTGCCCGGCGCCAGCTGGGCCAGCGTGGTGTCGAAGAACTTGCGCAGCTCGGCCGGCAGCTTCTTGCGCCGCGGGTCGTCACTGTCGTAGACCACGGCATAGAGCTCGGCGAAAAACTCGCCCGGGCTCATGGCCGCGTAGTTGTCGGGCATGCGCTCGCTGATGAAGTCCAGCGTCGAGACCTTCACGCACATCAGCGTGCCGTACCAGAAGTTGACGGCAAACGCGCGCTGGCCGGCGCGGTACCAGCCGGCATGGTGTTCGTACCAGTTTTCGCCGGAGCGCTCGAAGGCCAGGCGCGGGCCGAAGTTCTTGTTGTCGCGCCAGGCGCTGCCCACCGGCGCGTTGGGTGTCACCGTCGGCTTCCAGACACTGCCTTCACCGCAGGCCTGGCGGATCAGCGCCCGCATCTGCGTCTTCTGTGTGTTGTTCAGCGCCGCCCAGCCGCTGCCGGCCCCCATCAGCGCCACCCAGTCGTCGATGCCAGCCTGCGTGGGTTCGAAGCTGGCCCAGCCGAACTGTTCCCACAGCCAGCCGTTGATCAGGTCGGCGTGCGCTTCGTGCACCGCATGGCCGACCTCGTGGCGCAGCGTGTCTTCAAAACGCTCCTTCATCACCAGCTCGGTGGAGCCGATCTCGATCTCCATCGACCCCGGCGAATAGCTGCCGCCACCACCACCCAGGTCGAGGCTGATCTCGGCCAGCTTGGCGTTGCCCTCGACATGGCTGTCGGGCAGGTTCTTCAGCAGCCGCCACAGCGTGTCGATGTCGTTTTTGTCGTCGTTGCGGTACCAGCTGTCTTCCAGCGCCACGCCGAAACGCAACTCGAACAACTGGTCCTGCAGCTTCTGCTGGTTGCTCTTCTTCGCCCACAGGAACAGGCGCCGCAGGTCCTGCTTGCCCTGGCCCGACAGCGCGCTGCCACGCGGCAACCGCGCCAGCAGCGACTTGAAGGCCGTGCTGGCCGGCTTCGGTGGCTTGCCGCCGTCCAGCGCCCGCACCACCTCGTGCAGCTGGGCCACGGCGTCCTGGCTGGGCAGCCAGCGCCTGTAGTTCACCCAGTGTTCGCCACGCGCCTCGAGCTTGTAGACGTCGTGGCGCTGCAGCGTCGCGGCCCAGCCCTGCAACGACTTCTCGTCGTTGCAGAACAGCTCGGGCGTGGCATAGGTCACCGTGAAGGCCTTCGGCGAGTGGTCGTACTGGGCCAGGAACTGCGCGCCCTGCGCATCGACACGGTCCAGCGCCAGCCGCAGCCGCGCACGGGTCAGCAGCACCGGGTGGTCGTGCACCACGGCGGCCTTCATCAGTTCCACCGCGCGGTCGTCGAGGCCGGCCTCGGCGGCGACGATCTTCTCGCGCAACTCCTCCAGGCCATAGACCACACGGGCCAGCGCGGCCTGCTTGCGCATGGCCTCGGGCAGCACGGCCAGCATGCGCTCGAGCTGGGCCGACGCCTGGGCATGGCGGAAACGCTCGCGCGGCGGCTGCACCAGGAAGGCCTGGCCACGTGCCAGGTCGAGATAGAAAAAGGCCTTCTCCACCTGCAGCGCAGCACCGCCGGACTGCACACGGTGCAGGCTGCGGTCGAGGATGCGCTGGCGGGCCACCGGCGTGCGTTGCACGTTCAGGCAGTCGGCCAGCATCGCGGTGCGGCGCTGGCCTTGGCGGTCCGTCACGGCATAAGGGTGCATCAGGCTCATGGGGCATCTCCTGTGGCGGCGCATCGGCGCGGGCTGCAGCATGCCGCGCAGCGCGAGCCCGGCCCAGCAGTTCCAGGGCCGCTCCGTGAAAGCCCTATGCATCAAAGTGCAGAACATGAACGATGATGCACATTCACACCTGCTTGGCACCGCGCGCCACGCAGCCCGAACCCAGGAGACCCAGCCCCATGTTCCAGCGATCCACCCCGCGTTGCACCCGGCGCATCGCCGTTGCTGCCGCCACCCTGGCCTTGGTGGCCGGTGGCAGCGCCCAGGCCCAGCAGGCGCCGCTGAAGGTGGGCTTCATGCTGCCGGCCACCGGCACCTTCGCGGCACTCGGCGACATGATCGAAAAGGGCTTCAAGCTCTATGTGCAGGAACAGGGCGGCAAGCTCTCGGGCCGCGAACTGCAGTACTTCAAGGTCGATGACGAAAGCGACCCCAGCAAGGCCACCGACAACGTCAACAAGCTGATCAAGCGCGACCAGGTGGACGTGCTGATCGGCACCGTGCACAGCGGCGTGGCGCTGGCGATGGCGCGTGCGGCCAAGGAAAGCAACACGCTGCTCATTGTGCCGAACGCCGGTGCCGACGCCATCACCGGCGCGCAATGCGCGCCCAACATCTTCCGCAGCAGCTTCAGCAACTGGCAGCCGGGTTATGCCGCCGGCGTCGTGGCCGCCGGCAAGGGCTACAAGCGGGCGATGACCATCACCTGGAACTACGCCGCCGGCCAGGAAACGGTGAAGGGCTTCAGCGAAGCCTTCGAAAAAGGCGGCGGCAAGGTGGCCAAGGAGTTGTCGCTGCCTTTCCCCAACGTCGAGTTCCAGGCCCTGCTGACCGAAATCGCCGCGCAGAAGCCCGATGTCGTGTTTGCGTTCTTCGCCGGCGGCGGCGCGGTGAAGTTCGTCAAGGACTATGACGCCGCCGGCCTGAAGAAGAGCATTCCGCTGGTGGCCTCGGGTTTCCTGACCGACGGCACGCTGGAAGCCCAGGGCGCCTCGGCCCAGGGCATCCTGAGCACGCTGCACTACGCCGACAACATCGACACGCCGCGCAACAACGCCTTCCGCAAGAGCTTTGCGCTGAGCTACAAGGCCCAGGCCGACGTCTACGCCGTGCAGGGCTACGACGCGGCGCAGATGCTGGGCGCCGGCCTGGCCGCCGTGAAGGGCGACTTCGCCAAGCGCGACGCGCTGCAGGCGGCGATGAACAAGGCCACGATCGACAGCCCGCGTGGCAAGTTCAGCCTGAGCCCGCAGCGCAACCCGGTGCAGGACATCTTCCTGCGTGAAGCCAAGGGCAGCAACAACGAATCGCGCGGTGTCGCGGTGAAGGCCCTGGCCGACCCCGGCCGCGGCTGCCGCGTCTGAGTTTCAGCCCAGCAGTCCAGGGCCAGGCGCCACGCGGCGCCTGGCGTTTTTGAAGCGCATGGACAGCGGCGTGAACACGGCCTCTGCCCA
The DNA here is from genome assembly GCA_049274755.1 of Rubrivivax sp. GTDB lineage: Bacteria > Pseudomonadota > Gammaproteobacteria > Burkholderiales > Burkholderiaceae_C > Rubrivivax. The sequence continues at coordinate 4,689 of JBASTF010000354.1, forward strand.
GCGCTTCAGTGCCGGCAGGGTCTGCAGGCGCTGCAAAAAGGGGCAGACGGGAATGGGGTGCACGGTGATGGCCATGCCGCACTGTTGCCCGTGTTGCCCGCAGGCGCCGCGCCCGCCTCGCCCGAAAGAGCCACGGCCGGCAACGGCTGCCGATAATCCCTCCGCCTTCCGACGACACCCGTGGACCTCGCGACCTTTCTCGTCCAGTGCCTGAACGCCGTGCAGTACGGCCTGCTGCTGTTCCTGGTGGCCAGCGGGCTGACGCTGATCTTCGGCATCATGGGCGTCATCAACCTGGCACACGGCAGCTTCTACATGGCCGGCGCCTACCTGGCCTTCGGCATCGCGCCGCTGTTCGGGCAGCACTTCCTGCTGATGCTGCTGGTGGGTGTGCTGCTGTCGGCGCTGTTCGGCTACCTGCTCGAATGGGCCTTCTTCAGCTTCTTGTACCAGCGTGAACACCTGCAGCAGGTGTTGATGACCTACGGCCTGATCCTGGTCTTCGAAGAAGCACGGTCGCTGCTGGTGGGCAACGACGTGCACGGCGTGAAGGCGCCCGACTGGCTGGCCGGCAGCATCCCGCTGGGCGAGTTGATGACCTACCCGGTGTACCGGCTGTTCGCCAGCGCGGCCTGCATCGCCGTCGGCATCGGCCTGTACCTGGTGGTGAACAAGACGCGGCTGGGCATGATGATCCGTGCCGGCGCCAGCAACCGCGACATGGTGCGTGGCCTGGGTGTGGACATCACCCGCCTGTACCGCATCGTCTTCGCCGGCGGCGTGGCGCTGGCCGCGCTGGCCGGCATGATTGCGGCGCCGATGTCCAGCGTCTACCCGGGCATGGGCGGCCATGTGCTGATCGTCAGCTTCGTCGTCGTCGTCATCGGCGGCATCGGCTCGATCAGCGGCGCGCTGGTGGCCTCGCTGCTGGTGGGTGCCGTCGACACCTTCGGCAAGGTGTTTTTCGCCGAGCTCTCGGGCATCGGCGTCTACGTGCTGATGGCCATCGTGCTGGTGTGGCGCCCCGAGGGGCTGATGAAGCGGGGGTACTGATGAACCGTGCCCTGCCCTGGATCGCCGCGCTGCTGCTGGCCCTGCTGCCCGCGGTGCTGACGCCCTACACCACCGACCTGGTCGTGAAGATCCTGATCTTCGCGGTGTTTGCGCTGAGCCTGGAGTTGCTGGTCGGCATGACCGGCCTGGTCAGCCTGGGCCATGCCGCGTTTTTCGGCCTGGGTGCCTATGTCACCGTGATGCTCAGCCCCGAGGCCGACCCCGGCAACCTGGTGCTGCTGGCCGGCGCGGCGATGGGCGTGGCGGCGCTGTACGCGCTGTTCGTCGGCGCCCTGAGCCTGCGCACCAAGGGTGTGTACTTCATCATGGTGACGCTGGCTTTTGCGCAGATGGCCTACTTCGTGTTCCATGACACCAAGCTCGGCGGTGGCAGCGACGGCATCTACCTCAACGTGCGGCCGGTGCTGGGTGGTCTGGATGGCGGCAACAAGGGCCATTTCTACTACCTGGTGCTGCTGCTGCTGGTGGCCTGCTACGGCGGCCTGGCCCTGCTGCGGCGCAGCCGCTTCGGCCACGCGCTGGCCGGCATCCGCGTCAACGAACAGCGCATGCGGGCGGCCGGCTTCGCCACCTACCGCTACAAGCTGGCCGCCTTTGTCATCGCCGGCGCGATGGCCGGGCTGGCGGGTTTCCTGCTGGCGGTGAAGGACGGCTTCGTGAACCCCGAGCTGCTGAGCTGGCACGAAAGCGGTGCCGTGCTGCTGATGATCATCCTCGGTGGCCTCGGCCATCTGCGTGGCGCCGTCATCGGTGCCGCCGCCTTTGCGCTGCTGAAGGAGGCGTATTCGACACCGGGCATCGTCGGCAGCTTTCTCGCCGACCACTGGCAGCTGACGCTGGGCCTGACCATCATCGCCTTCGTCGCACTGCTGCCCAAGGGCCTGATCGGCATCGTGGAGCGGTTCAGACCATGAGCACCCTGCTGTCCTGCCAGCAGCTGACACGCCGCTTCGGCGGCCTCACCGCTGTCGGCAACGTCTCGCTGGACCTGCAAGCCGGCCAGGTGCATGCCGTCATCGGCACCAACGGCGCCGGCAAGTCGACGCTGATCAACATGCTCAGCGGCGAACTGCCCGCCAGCAGCGGCCGCATCACGCTGGGCGGCGAAGACATCACCACCTGGCCGCAGGCCCGCCGCGCGCGGGCCGGTGTCGGCCGCAGCTACCAGCGCACGACGATCTTCCCCGAGTTCAGCGTCTTCGAGAACACACGCCTGTGTGCGCAGGCCGCGCATGCCAAACCCTGGGCCTGGTGGGAGCGTGCCGCCACCTGCGCCGCCAGCAGCCGCATTGCCACCGAAGCGCTGGCCGCCGCCGGGTTGTCGCCCTATGCCGAACGCAGTGCCGGTTCGCTCAGCCACGGCGGCAAGCGCCAGCTGGAGATTGCGATGTGCCTGGCCACCGAGCCCCAGGTGCTGCTGCTGGACGAACCGCTGGCCGGCATGGGCAGCGAAGAGACCGACCGCATGCTGGAACTGCTGGCGCGGCTGAAGACCGGCCACGCCATCCTGCTGGTGGAACACGACATGGACGCGGTGTTCCGCATTGCCGACCGCATCACGGTGATGGTCAACGGCGAGGTCATCGCCAGCGACACGCCGGCCGCCATCCGCACGAACCGCGACGTGCAGGTCGCCTACCTGGGCGAACACTGATCATGCTCAGCGTCGACGGCCTCAACACCTATTACGGCGACAGCCACATCCTGCGCGGCGTCAGCCTGCAGCTGCCGGCCGGCACCGCTTTGGGCCTGCTGGGCCGCAACGGCATGGGCAAGACGACGCTGATCCGCGCCGTGATGGGTTACGTGCCGCCACGCAGCGGCAGCGTGGCCTGGCTGGGCCAGAACGTGAGCGGCCGGCCGCCGGAGAAGATGGCGCGGCTGGGCATCGGCTACGTGCCAGAAGGCCGCGGCATCTTCCCCAACCTCAGCGTGCGCGAGAACTTGCTGATGAGCGCGCGCCCCGGCCCCAACGGCAGCCGCGACTGGACCTGCGAGCGGGTGCTGGCCACCTTCCCGCGCCTGGCCGAGCGGCTGGACCATGGCGGCCAGCAGTTGAGCGGCGGCGAGCAGCAGATGCTGGCCATCGGCCGTGCGCTGATGACCAACCCGCTGCTGATGATCCTGGACGAAGCCACCGAAGGCCTGGCGCCGCTGATCGTCGCCGAGATCTGGCGTGTCATCGCCGAGATCCGCGCCAGCGGCATCAGCACGCTGATTGTCGACCGCAACTACCGCGAGGTGCTGGCCCACACCGACCAGGCCGTGGTGCTCGAAAAAGGCCTGGTCGTGATGAGCGGCCCCTCGCAGGGGCTGGACACGCAGGAACTGGGGCGGCGGCTGGGGGTGTAGCCGCGGCGGCCGCTTCAGGCCGACAGCATGACGACGCGGATGTTGTTGCGCCGCCCCCATTCACGGGCGTTGGTCTTCACCAGCTCCCAGCGCTCGGTCGGGATCTCGGAGCCGTCTTTCTTGCGCCGCGACAGCGCCAGTTCCTGCACATCGCGGTCGATGCGCACCTGCTCGAAGATGTGGGCTTCCAGCAGGTTGAAGGCATCGTCCGTGTCTTCGCAGAGCTTGTGCTTGATGCCGGCGTCCCAGATGCCATTGGCCATGCCATCCATGCAGTAGGCCAGCACCGCGCCCAGCGTCTCGAAGGTGCACTGCCGGGCCACCGCATTGTCGGCCATCGCGACCATGAAGGTGTCGCCGGGAAAGTACAGCGCGTTCCTCTTCAGCCGCGGATTCAGCACGATGTGGCTGTAGCCGTAGTTCACGCTGGCGCCGTGCATGCGGCGGCCGTAGTTCAGCGCCGCGAACACCTGCTTGGCGTTGGGATTGAAGCGGCGGTTCTCGACCTCGAAGCCTTCCTGGTCGTTGCCGAGGTCCACCTTCTTCAGCTCGGTCACGTGTTTGCCGCCGGTCGTCGACATGGCCTTGACCAGCCGCCGGCGCTGCGGGTGCAGCAGGCTGGCCGAGCGCCAGTTGTCGGGCAGCGTCACCCTCTCGTCGGCGTACAGGCGCGAGTCGGCGTCCTCGGTGATCTTGCCCGTGCTGTCCTTCTGCGTCTTCAGCACCGCCTTGCCACCCTGGTTGGCCATGTTCTTCTGGTAGGTGGTGGCATAGGTCTGGTAGGTGTTGCGGCCACCGAACCAGTTGTCGGCCTCGAGGTTGATCGTCAGGTCGCAGCTCTGCAGGTGCGTGATGAGCAACTCGTAGACGACCTCCCAGCCTTCCCTGCCGGCGCGGTCGCGCGCCGCCAGGCCGTCCAGCATGACGTTGCTGCGCTTCGCCAGGCGCGTGATCGTCGCGGTCACCCCGTCGATCTTCTCCTGGTCGCGCTTGTTCAGCGCCCGCTTGCGCTTCTGCGCATATTCGCGCTGGATGTCCAGCCCTTTGCTGAGCAGCGTCGCCATCGTGAGCCCCATCGACAGGTGGTGATGCGGCGACTCTAGGGATTCGACAGGGGCCCGCAAGGGAATATTCACACGGCCGCTGCCACCGGCACCCGCGCCGGGTGCTGACCTGCATCAAGCCGGTGCGACAACGCAGGGCCCCTCGTCCTTCCGGACGATGGCCGGCGCCTGGCCCCTCGTTCGTTTGCAGCACCGCGGCTGGCCGCCAGGCGGATGTTCGCCGCAGCGCCGCCGCGGGACAGTCATGCCGTCTCCACGACGACCCCGCGACATGGCTGCTGCCCCCATCCCCCGCCAGGCCTGGAGCGTGCTGATCGTCAGCACGCTGGCCTTCACCGTCTGCTTCATGGTGTGGATGATGTTCGGCGTCATCGGCATCCCGTTGAAGAAGACGCTGGGCCTGAACGCCACCGAGTTCGGCCTGCTGACGGCCACGCCGGTGCTGACCGGCTCGCTGATCCGCGTGCCGCTGGGCATCTGGACCGACCGCTACGGCGGCCGCATCGTGATGGCGCTGCTGATGGCGGCCACGGTGCCGGCGATCTGGCTGATGGCCCATGCCACGCAGTACTGGCACTTCCTGGTCATCGGCCTCTTCGTCGGCCTCGCCGGCGGTTCGTTCTCGGTCGGCACACCCTATGTCGCACGCTGGTTCCCGAAGAGCCGGCAGGGCATGGCGATGGGTGTGTACGGCGCCGGCAACTCGGGCTCGGCGGTCAACAAGTTCGTCGCGCCGGCGCTGCTGGCGGTGGGCGGCTGGGCCCTGGTGCCCCAGGTCTATGCGGCCGTGATGCTCGGCACCGTGATCCTGTTCTGGTTCTTCAGCCACAGCGACCCGAAGCATCTCGTGCCCTCGAACACGAAGTTCGGCGACCAGCTGCGCATGCTGAAGGACCCGAAGGTGCTGAAGTACTGCCAGTACTACAGCATCGTCTTCGGTGGTTATGTCGCGCTGGCGCTGTGGATGGTGCAGTACTACGTCGGCGAGTACGGCTTGTCGATCCAGACCGCGGCCCTGCTGGCCGCCTGCTTCAGCCTGCCCGGTGGTGTGCTGCGCGCCATGGGCGGCATGTTGTCGGACCGCTACGGCGCGCACCAGGTCACCTGGTGGGTGCTGTGGGTCAGCTGGATCTGCCTGTTCCTGCTGAGCTACCCGCAGACCGACTTCACGGTGCTCACCGTCAACGGCCCCAAAACCTTCCACATCGGCCTCGACGTCGTCGCCTTCACCGCGCTGATGGCCGTGCTCGGTGTCGCCTGGGCCTTCGGCAAGGCCAGTGTCTTCAAGTACATCGGCGACGACTACCCCGGCAACATCGGCACCGTCAGCGGCATCGTCGGTCTGGCTGGCGGCCTCGGCGGCTTCGTGCTGCCCATCCTGTTCGGTCTGCTGATGGACCTGACCGGCATCCGCAGCAGCGCCTTCATGCTGATGTACGGCGTGGTCTGGGTCTCGCTGATCTGGATGTACTGGACCGAAGTCCGCAAGACCGAGGTCATCGGCCCCAACGCGGCCTCGCCGCTGTCGCGCAGCTTTGCGCGCTGAACGCCGCACGGAGACTCTCATGAACGCACATGCCATCGGCACGCGGCCCGGCCGCACGCTCGAGATCTGGACCCCCGAGGACAAGGCCTTCTGGGAACGCGAGGGCGAAGCCGTCGCCAAGCTGAACCTGTGGATCTCGGTGCCGGCACTGTTCCTGGCCTTCGCGATCTGGCAGGTCTGGAGCGTGGTGGCCGTCAGCCTGCCGGCCCTGGGTTTCAAGTACAGCACCAACCAGCTGTTCTGGCTGGCCGCGGCACCGGCACTCAGCGGCGCGACGTTGCGCATCTTCTACAGCTTCATGGTGCCGCTGGTCGGCGGCCGGCGCTGGACGGCGATCTCGACCGCAACCCTGCTGATCCCAGCCATCGGCATCGGCTTCGCGGTGCAGGACAACAGCACCGCCTACCCGACGATGCTGCTGCTGGCCCTGCTGTGCGGCCTGGGTGGCGGCAACTTCAGTTCCAGCATGGCCAACATCAGCTTCTTCTTCCCGAAGGAGCGCAAGGGCTCGGCCCTGGGTGTCAACGCCGGCCTGGGCAACCTCGGCGTCAGCGTCGTGCAGTTCCTCAGCCCGCTGGTGGTGACGGCCGGCATCTTCGGTGTTTTCGCCGGCGACCCGCAGACCATCGGCAAGGCCGGCGCGCAGGTGCAGGTGCAGGTGTGGACGCAGAACGCCGCCTTCATCTGGGTGCCGTGGATCGCGCTGGCCTCGCTGGCTGCCTGGTTCGGCATGAACGACCTCGCCGAAGCCAAGGCCAGCTTCGCCGACCAGGCCGTGATCTTCCGCCGCAAGCACAACTGGCTGATGTGTGTGCTGTACCTGGGTACTTTTGGCAGCTTCATCGGCTACGCGGCGGGCTTTCCGCTGCTGATCAAGAGCCAGTTCCCGGGCGTCAACCCGCTGGCCTATGCCTGGCTGGGCCCCTTGGTCGGCGCCGTCGTGCGGCCCTTCGGCGGCTGGCTGGCCGACAAGCTGGGCGGCGCCCGTGTGACGCTGTGGAACTTCGTCGTGATGGCCTGCGCCGTCGGCGGCGTGCTGAGTTTCCTGCCGGCCAACGGCCAGGGTGGCAGCTTCGCAGGCTTTTTCGTCAGCTTCCTCGTGCTGTTCCTCACCACCGGCATCGGCAACGGCAGCACCTTCCGCATGATCCCGGTGATCTTCCTCAGCAGCAAGCTGCAGGCCGTGGACCGCAACGATGCCGAGGCCGTGGCGCGTGCCACGAAGGAAGGCAACACCGAGGCCGCGGCGACGCTGGGCTTCTCGGCGGCGATGGCGGCCTACGGCGGCTTCTTCATCCCCAAGAGCTATGGCAGCTCGATTGCCCTGACCGGCGGGCCCGAGGCCGCGCTCTACGTCTTCATCGCCTTCTACGGCCTGTGCATCGCACTGACCTGGTGGCACTACGCGCGCCGCAACGCGCCGATGCCCTGCTGAACCCGGACCCATCCCCATGAGCCATTTCCTCGACCGCCTCACGCACTTCAGCCTGCCCAAGGAGAGTTTCTCCGGCGACCACGGCGTCACCACCGGCGAAGACCGCACCTGGGAAGACGCCTACCGCAACCGCTGGGCGCACGACAAGATCGTGCGCAGCACCCACGGCGTGAACTGCACCGGCAGCTGCAGCTGGAAGATCTACGTCAAGGGCGGCATCGTCACCTGGGAAACCCAGCAGACCGACTACCCACGCACCCGCTGGGACATGCCCAACCACGAGCCGCGCGGCTGTGCCCGGGGCGCGTCGTACTCCTGGTACCTGTACAGCGCCAACCGCGTGAAGTACCCGATGGTGCGTGGCCGCCTGCTGGAGCGCTGGCGCGCAGCGCTGAAGACGGCGAAGACACCGGTCGACGCCTGGGCGACGCTGGTGGAAGACGAAGCGGCGCGGCGCGACTGGCAGAAGCTGCGTGGCATGGGCGGCTTCGTGCGCAGCAACTGGGACGAGGTCAACCAGCTGGTGGCTGCGGCCAACGTCTACACGATCAAGACCCACGGCCCCGACCGCATCATCGGCTTCAGCCCCATCCCGGCGATGAGCATGGTCAGCTATGCCGCCGGCTCGCGCTACCTGTCGCTGATCGGCGGCGTCTGCATGAGCTTCTACGACTGGTACTGCGACCTGCCACCGGCCAGCCCCCAGGTCTGGGGCGAGCAGACCGACGTGCCCGAGTCGGCCGATTGGTACAACAGCAGCTACATCATCGCCTGGGGCAGCAACGTGCCGCAGACACGCACGCCCGACGCGCACTTCTTCACCGAGGTGCGCTACAAGGGCGCGAAGACGGTGGCGGTGACACCCGACTATTCCGAGGTCGCCAAGCTGGCCGACCTCTGGCTGCACCCGAAACAAGGCACCGACGCCGCGCTCGCGATGGCGATGGGCCACGTGGCGCTGAACGAGTTCTACTTCAAGACGCGCAGCGCCTACTTCGACGACTACGCGCGCCGCTACACCGACCTGCCGTTGCTGGTGATGCTGAAAGAGCACACCTTGCCCGACGGCAGCACGACGCTGGTGCCCGACCGCTACCTGCGCGCCAGCGACTTCAACGGCAAGCTGGGCCAGGACAACAACCCCGAGTGGAAGACAGTGGCCTTCGACGGCAGCGGCCGCGCCGTGCTGCCCAACGGCAGCATCGGCTTCCGCTGGGGTGCCGAAGGCCGCAGCGATGCCGGCAAGTGGAACCTCGAGGACAAGGAGGCGCGGCACGACCAGCCGGTGCGGCTGAAGCTCTCGGTGCTGGAAGACGGGCCGCAGGACCACGAGGTCGTCGGCGTCGGCCTGCCCTACTTC
>JBASTF010000355.1:0-4650 GCA_049274755.1 Rubrivivax sp.
GCCACGGGCTGGCCGCCGAGTGTGCCCAGCCGCACCTGGCCGGCATGGCCGCCCACGCCCAGCACCGGGAAGGCCGGCAGCTCGCGGTAGGGAATGTCGACGGCGCCCTGCACACGCTCGGCCACCGGCCCCCAGCCGGTGCCCAGCACGACGGCGATCTTCGGCGCGATGCCGCTGCTGCGCAACCGCGCTGCACTCTGTTCAATGGCTTCTGGGGTGCTGGTCATGACAAATGTTCCGGGCCGAAGCTGTGCGGCAGCAGGTCGGCCAGTGTGGTGCGCAGCCGCACGCTGTTCAAGTCTGCCACCCAGACCGGGCAGTCGGGCGCGGCGAATTCGCGGATCTTCTGCCGGCAGCCGCCGCAGGGTGTGACGGGGTCGGGCGCGACACCGACCACGGCCACCGCCAGCGCGCGCCGGCCACCGGCCGTGACCAGGTGGGCCAGCGCCGAGGTCTCGGCACACCAGCCCTGCGGGTAGGCGGCGTTTTCGACGTTGCAGCCGACATGGATGCGGCCTTGTTCGTCCAGCACCGCAGCGCCGACGAGGAACTTCGAGTACGGCGCATGGCCGTGCACACGCGCAGTGCGGGCGGCCTCGACCAGGGCCTGCAGCGTGTTGTCGTCGACGGGCGTGTTCATGGGGCTCCCAATGCGCTGCGCGGCAGCCAGCCCAGCGTCTTGGCATGCAGGCTTTGCACGTACAGGCGATCGGGCGTTTCGGTGATGGCCGTGGTTTCCGGGTAGGCGCCGCTCGGGTCCTGCAGGTCGGCGACGATGCGGCCGTCTTCGGTGAAGGCCACAACATGGCCATAGGCCTTGGGCACCGGCCACAGCACACGCGGCAGGCGCAGCGTCAGCGAACGCAACCAGGGTTTGCCGGCCATGTTGTCGATCATCGGGTTGCGTGGTTTCGCAAAACCCATCCAGATGCGGCCGTCCAGACCACGCATCAGGTTGTCGGGGTGGCCGGGCAGGTTGTCCAGCAGCACGCCGGCCTGCGGCGAGGCTTGCGTGACGTCCAGGCCGTTGGCCGCGACGGCGATCTTCCAGACGCGGTACTTGCCGGTTTCGTTGACGAAGAGGTGTTGTTCGTCGCGCGACAGCGCCAGGCCGTTGGCGAAGCTCAGGCCCTGGGCGACGATCCGTGTCTGGCCGCTGACCGGGTCGTGTTCCAGCACCCGGCCGGTGGCGGCCTGCTCGAGGATGTCGAGCACGCTGGCTTCGAAGGTGCCGCCCCACCGCGCCGGCGCGAAGCGTGTCGACGCGTCGGTGAGGTAGATCTTGCCGTTGCCGGCGACGACAACGGCATCTGCATAGCGGATGGGGTCGTTGCCGACACGGTCGGCCAGCACGCTGATCTTGCGGTCGGCGCCGACGGCCAGCAGGCCCTTCATTGCGTCGGCGGCGATCAGGCGGCCGCTGGCGTCGAAATCGAAGCCCAGCACACGCCCGCCGGTGTTGACAAAGACCTCGGGCGCGCTGCCGTCGGCGTTCATGCGCAGGATGTTGCCGCTGGCCATGGCCGCGTAGAGCTTGCCGTCCTTGGCCAGCACGATGTGCTCGGGCCCTTCTTCGCTGCCCAGCTGGATGTGCTGCAGCGCCGCCAGCCTGGTGTTCACCGCATGCGGGCCGGCGTAGCCGGGTGCGGCAGGCGCCACCCAGGCCACGGGCTGCACCGGCACCGGCCACAGCGCCAGGTAGGCCAGCAGCGCCAGCAGCACAAGTGCGGCACCGACAACAAGCTTCTTCATGGCCTAACGCTCCTTGACGTAGGGCCGACCCAGCGCCGCCGGTGCATGGGCGCGGCCGATGAAGCCGGCCAGCAGCACCACCGTCAGCACATAGGGCAGGGCCTGGATGGCCTGCACCGGCACCTCGCCCAGGCCGGGGATCTGCGCACCCTGCAGCCGGATCGACACCGCGTCGAGAAAGCCGAACAGCAGGCAGGCGAGCAGCGCGCCGACAGGATGCCACTTGCCGAAGATCATCGCTGCCAGCGCCATGTAGCCGCGGCCGGCCGTCATGTTCGGAATGAAGCTGGGGTTCTGCGCCAGCACCAGCGAACTGCCGGCCAGCGAACAGAGAATGCCGTTCAGCGCCAGCGCCTGGTAACGCAGGCCCAGCACCGAAACGCCGGCGGCGTCCACCATCGCCGGGTTCTCGCCGGCAGCGCGCAGGCGCAGGCCGAAGCGGGTGCGGTACAGCAGCCACCAGACCGCGGCCACCAGGGCCAGCGACAGGTAGACCAGGGCGGTGTGGCCGAAGAAGGCCAGCGACAGCGCCGTGCCGAGCAGCGGGATGCCGGCCACCAGCTCGCCGGCACCGACGAACCAGCGCGAGAGCCGCACGCCGTCGGGCAGCGGCGGTGTCTGCCCACCTTGGTTGAACCAGGCGATGCCCAGCACCACGGTGAGGCCGGCCGCCGTCATCGTGATGGCCATGCCCAGCACCACCTGGTCGCCGCGGTGCGTGACGCAGGCATAACCATGCAGCATCGACAGCGCCACGCCGACACACAGCGCCGCGAACAGCGCCAGCGGCAGCGACTGCGTGAACGAGCCCACCGCGGCAGCGGTGAAGGCCGTCAGCAGCATCTTGCCTTCCAGCCCCAGGTCGATGACACCGGCCCGTTCACACAGCACACCGGCCAGCGCACACAGGATCAGCGGCACCGACACACGCAGCGTGCTGCCGACCAGGGTGCCGATCAGCAGCTCATCCACGGCGCTGCACCCGCTTCAGCAGCTTGGCGAACATCGGTGCCGCCACCGTGGCCATCGCGCCGGCGAACAGCACGATCAGGCCTTGCAGCATGAACACCATGTCGCGCGAGAAGCCGTTGATCTCGAAAGCCAGCTCGGCGCCGCCCTGGTACAGCGCGCCGAACAGGATGGCGGCCAGCGCGATGCCCACCGGGTGGTTGCGCCCGATCAGGCTGACGGCGATGCCGGCGAAGCCGGCGCCGGCGACGAAGTCCGGCAGCAGCCGGCCATGCACGCCGGCGATCTCGTTGATGCCGACGAGGCCGGCGAGTGCACCGCTGGCCGCCATCGCGCCCATGGTCAGGCGCTTGGGCCGCATGCCGGCGTACAGCGCGGCCTCGGGCGCAAAACCGACGGCACGCACCGCGTACCCGGCCTGCGACCTCCACAGCCCCAGCCACACCAGCACCGAAGCGCCGGCGGCCAGCAGCACCGTCAGGTTCAGCGGTGTTTTCGGCCAGCTGATGCCGATCCAGCCCAGCGCCTCGTGCACCCCCGGCATGTGGGCCGAGGCCGCGAAGGCGCGGCTCTCGGGGGTCATGTTGCCGGGTTCCTTCAGCGTGTTGACGAGCAGGTAGCCCATCAGCGCCGCGGCGATGAAGTTGAACATGATGGTCGTGATGACCACATGGCTGCCGCGGTAGGCCTGCAGCGCCGCCGGCACCGCCGCCCAGGCCATGCCGAACAAGGCCGCGGCCAGCACCATCAGCGGCAGCATCAGCCAGGCCGGCAATGCCGCCGACCAGGCCAGCGCCACCAGCCCGGTGCCCAGCCCGCCGACCATGGCCTGGCCTTCGGCGCCGATGTTGAACAGGCCGCCGTGGAAGGCCACGGCCACGGCCAGGCCGGTGAAGATGAAGGTGGTGGCGTAGTACGCCGTGTAGCTGAGCCCGGCGGCGCTGCCGAACGCGCCCTTGACCAGCAGCGCCATCACCTGCGCCGGGTCGAAGCCGACAAGCTTGACGACGATGCCGGCGACCAGCAGCGCGAGTGCCAGGTTGAAGGCCGGCAGCACACCGACATCCACCCAGCGCGGCAGTTCGACCGGCTGGCTCATCGGCGCCCCCTGCGGCCTGCGGCCGGCCCCCCCCAGGGGGAATGCGCCCTCGGCAAAGCCTGCGGGCTCATGCGGCTTGGGCCTGCGCTGGCACGTCGGCGCCACCCATCATGCAGCCCAGCGCGTTTTCGCTGCACTGTTCGATCGGCAGTTCACCGCTGATGCGGCCGGCGTTCATCACGATCACGCGGTCGGCCAGCGCCAGGATCTCGTCGAGCTCGGAGCTGACGACCAGCACGGCGCCGCCGGCGTCGCGCATGGCACGCAGCCGGCCGTGGATGAACTCGATGGCGCCGATGTCGACGCCGCGGGTCGGCTGGCCGACCAGCAGCACCTGGGGCGCCGGCAGCGCTTCACGCGCCAGCACCAGCTTCTGCTGGTTGCCGCCGCTGAACTTCGACGAGCGCAGCGCCGGGTTGCGCGGGCGCACGTCGTAGCTGTCCATCAGCTGCGCGCAGTCGTCGCGCATCGAGCGTTGGCGCATCAAACCCTTGAACCAGCCGCCCAGCGTGTAGCGCTGCTGGTAGCCCAGCGCCGCCGATTCCCAGGCCGCAAACGGCAGCACCAGGCCGCGTTTGTGGCGGTCTTCGGGCACATGGGCCAGGCCGAGTTCACGCGCGGTGGCGGTGTCCAGCCAGCGCCGCGGCTCGAAGCGGCGGCCGCCGAGTTCCAGCGTGCCGGCTTCGGGCACCAGCATGCCCGACAACACGTCCAGCAACTCGCTCTGGCCGTTGCCCGAGACACCGGCGATGCCGACGATCTCGCCGGCACGCAGCGCCAGCGACACACCGTCCAGCCGCAGCACACCCAGGCCATCGCGCCAGCGCAGC
>JBASTF010000356.1:0-3840 GCA_049274755.1 Rubrivivax sp.
GCGCCGCCACCGTGCTCTACATCGAGGACAACCCGGTGAACCTGCTGCTGATGCAGGCCATGCTGGGCCATGTGCCGGGGCTGCGGCTGCTGTCGACGACACAACCGGCCGAGGGCCTGGCGATCGCGCAGCGCGAGCTGCCGGCCCTGGTGCTGCTGGACATCCAGATGCCGGGCATGGACGGCTTCGAGGTGCTGGCGCGGCTGCGTGCCGATGCGGCGACCTCGCACATCCCGGTGCTGGCCGTCAGCGCCAACGCACGCCAGGTCGACATCGACACCGCACTCGCCGCCGGCTTCGATGCCTACCTGACCAAGCCGCTGGACCTGCCGCAGCTGCTGGCCACGGTGCGTGCCCACCTGGGACCCTGAGGCCCAGCACGCCCACGCAAGCGCTGGAGGCCTGCGGTGTCAGGCTTGCGTATAAGCCGTCTTGACCGTGGTGTAGAACTCGGCCGCGTACCGGCCCTGCTCGCGTGGACCGTGGCTCGATGCCTTGCGGCCCCCGAAAGGCACGTGGTAGTCCACACCAGCCGTCGGCAGGTTCACCATCACCATGCCGGCCTGGGCGTGGCGCTTGAAGTGGGTTGCGTGTTTCAGCGAGGTCGTCGCGATGCCGCTGGCCAGACCGAACTCGGTGTCGTTGGCCAGCGCCAGGGCTTCGTCGTAGCCCTTCGCGCGCAGCACGCTGACCACCGGGCCGAAGACCTCCTCGCGGTTGATGCGCATGCCGGCCGTCGTGTCGGTGAACAGCGCCGGCATCATGTAGTACCCGGGCGCACCGGCGGCATTCGTGAGCACCGCCTTGCCGCCCGCGGCCAGCACCGCGCCTTCGCGCTTGGCGATGTGCACGTATTCCAGGTTCTGGGCCAGCTGCCGCCCATCGACCACCGGCCCGATGTCCGTGCCCTTGGCGCGCGCGTCGTCGATGCGCAGGGTCTGCAGGCGCGCCAGCATCGCGGCCACGAAGCGGTCGTGGATGCCTTCGGTCACGATCACGCGCGACGAGGCCGTGCAGCGCTGGCCCGTCGAGAAGAAGCCGCTGTTGACCGCGCAGTTCACGGCCACGTCGAGGTCGGCATCGTCCAGCACCACGAAGGGGTTCTTGCCGCCCATCTCGAGCTGGAACTTCGCGCCGCGCGCCACGCAGGCCTGGGCCACACGGCGCCCGGTCGCCACCGAACCGGTGAAGCTGATGGCATTCACACGCGGGTCTTCGAGCAGTGCCGCGCCCACGGTCGAGCCCGGGCCCATCACGAGGTTGAACACGCCGTTCGGCAAACCGGCGCGATGCAGGATGTCGGCCAGCGCCCAGGCGCTGCCGGGCACCAGATCGGCCGGCTTGAGCACCACCGTGTTGCCGAAGGCCAGCGCCGGGGCGGCCTTCCACGCCGGGATCGCAATCGGGAAGTTCCACGGCGTGATCAGGCCGACGACACCGAGCGCCTCACGCGTCACTTCCACGCCCACACCCGGCCGCACCGACGCGAGGCTGTCACCCGCGATGCGCAGCGCCTCGCCGGCGAAGAACTTGAAGATGTTGCCGGCACGCACGACTTCGCCGACGGCCTCGGGCAGCGTCTTGCCTTCTTCGCGCGCGAGCAGGTCGCCGAGTTCGTCCCTGCGCGCAAGGATCTCGCTGCCGGCCTTGTCGAGGATGTCGAAACGCTGCTGCGGCGTCGAGACGCTCCACGCCGGGAAGGCCGCACGCGCGGCGCCGATCGCGGCCTGCGCCTGCGCCGCGTCGCCCTGCGCGTAGTCGCCGACCACGTCGCGTGTGTCGGAGGGGTTGATGTTGGCCGAGGCCGTGACACCATCGACCCAGCGGCCGTCGATCAGGTTCTTGAACATCGCGTCCGACCGTCAGAAGAAGTGGCGCACGCCGAGCTGCAGGCCGTTGATGTCGCGGTCGGCCGCCAGCAGCCCGGCGGCGGCCTGTTCGACCCGGGCCGGGCCGAGGCCGAAGGCCGCGCTGCCCGAGTTCTCCATGCGCGCCACCTGCGTGAACAGCCAGGTCCGCTTGGACAGGAAGTGGTAGTAGCCCAGTGCCAGCCGCGACACGCTGGCACCGCTCATGCTGCGCCGCGTGACCGAGGCCCGCAGCTCCGACGAACTGAGCGGGACCGTCGCGCCGAGCATGTAGCCGGTGAGATCGGGCGCATCGCCCGCGCGGTTGGCCTGGTACCAGCCCGAGAGCTTCACGGCATCGAAGCTGTAGGCGGCCGCGGCGATGTAGGTGCGCGACCGGACCGTCCCGCTGCCCGGCAGGCCGACGGCGGCGTTCGTGACACCGACGTCGTCGTAGTTCGCCGTCAGGTACAGCCGATCCTTGGCGTACTCGATGGCGCCTGCGTAGCTGCGGCCCGTGACGGCGCCCTCGCTGGGTGCTGCCATCAGGCGGACCGTCGCGTCGCCGAACTTCGGCGAGATGTACTGCGCCGAGTTGTTGAAGGTGACGGCCCAGCCGCGCGGCGAGCCTTGCAGCAGGTTCGTGATGGCGCCGAGACCGAAGCGGCCGAAGGGGTCGACCCGCGACGAGGCCCACACCGCCGGCGTGAACTGGCTGCCGAGCTGGACGCTGCCGAGCTTCGGGTCGGCGATGCCCACGTAGCTCTCCAGGTTCCAGAATTGCGTGGCGTTGGTGCTCGCGCCAGTGTCCAGCGAGACGCCCGACTCGAGCTTGAAATAGGCGCGGCGGCCGCCGCCGAGATCCTCCGAGGCGCGGAAGCCGATGCGCGAGGCGTCGTTGCTGACGGTGGTCTGGCTTGCCGACGGGCGGGTGGCGGTGCCGGAAAAGCGCATGTGGTTGATCGACATGTCGATCAGGCCGTACACGCTGGCACTCGATTGCGCCGCCGCGGCACCCGAGAACGCTGTGGCCGCTGCGGCCACGAACAAGGCTGGTTTCATGTTGTCTCCTGGTGATGGTTGCTTGTGATGCGGGAATGGCTCCGCCTGGCGCGGCCGCTGCGGGCCGCGCGATGCAGGTCCTGTCGTCGGTCAGCGCCCTAGCGCAGCAGGCCCCATTCGCCCAGCAGCGCCTGCAGCGTGCTGCGTGAGGCCTCGGTGAGCGGCCAGGCCGAGGGCGCGCGGGCCGCGCCGCAGTTGTTGCCCATCAGCGTGAGCGCCGCCTTCACGACGCTGACGTTGGCGCCGTTGCGCTCTTCGGCGCGCAGCTTTTCGAACACTTCCATCTGCGCGATGCGCTGCATCGCCCGCGTGTAGTCGCCGGCTTCGAGCGCGGCATGGATCGCGACCGAACGCTCGGGCGCGACGTTGATCAGGCCCGAGGTGAAGCCGCGCGCGCCCACGGCATACAGCGGCGGCGCCCAGGTTTCGGCCAGGCCGCCGACCCAGCGGATGTCGAGATCGGCGGTGCGGCGCATGGCCTGGGCCAGCACCATCGGTGTCGTCGAAGCCCACTTCACGCCGACGACTGACGGAATGCGGCACAGCGCTTCGATGGCATCGAGGCCGATCTCCTCGTTGCGCAGGTACAGCACGATGGGCAGGCCATCGGCCGCATCGGCCACCCGCTCGACGTAGGCCACCACACCGCGCGGCGCCACGAAAGGATCGGGCGGCTGGTGGACCATGATGCCCTGCGCGCCGGCGCACCAACCAACTGGCCAGGCATCTGACCGCCCTCGGCATCGGCCCTGAATCCGCTGTGCTCGTGGATGTTCCGCGCTCCATCGAGTTCGTGGTCGCCACCTACGCGGTGCTCAAGGCCGGTGGCACCGTGGTGCCGATCGACACCGGAAACCCCCTGATCCCACCGGTCGTCAACCCCGCACTGGCCCTGACCATCGCGGCCCGCGAACACCTCGGGGCCTACGAC
>JBASTF010000357.1:0-1821 GCA_049274755.1 Rubrivivax sp.
CCTACCAAGTGGGCGTGCTGCGCGCCATTGCCCGCCTGCGGCGCGACGCGCTGGGCGCGCGGGGCCGTTTGTTCAGCCCCTTCGGCGTCATCTGCGGCACTTCGGCCGGTGCCATCAATGCCGCTGCCCTGGCCTGCCATGCCGACCGCTTCGAGGCCTCGGTCGAGGTGCTCGCCAAGGTCTGGCAGAACTTCAGCGCCGACCAGGTCTACCGCGCCGACTCGCTGGGCGTCATCCGCAGCGGTGCACGCTGGCTGACGATGATGTCCATCGGCTGGGTCATCGCCCGCTGGCGCCGGGCCCGGCCACGTTCGCTGCTGGACAACGCACCGCTGGCCGAACTGCTGCAGCGCCTGGTGCCGCTGGACCGGCTGCCGCTGATGCTGTCGGAAAAGCGCCTGCTGGCGCTGGCTGTCACGGCGTCCAGCTACACCAGCGGCGAACACTTCACGTTCTACACCTCGGCAGCGCCGATCTCGCCCTGGGAACGTTCGCAGCGTGTGGCAGCGCAGACGGGCCTGACGCAGGCCCACCTGCTGGCCTCGTCGGCGATTCCCTTCGTTTTCCCGGCGGCGCACATCGACCACCCCGGCGCCAGCGGCTGGTTCGGCGATGGTTCGATGCGCAACACGGCGCCGCTGTCGCCGGCCATCCACCTGGGGGCGCAGCGCCTGCTGATCATCGGCGCCGGCCGCATGCAGGAGCCGGCGAACCGGCACGTCGTCGACAGCGGTTACCCCAGCCTGGCGCAGATCGCCGGCCATGCGATGTCCAGCATCTTTCTCGACGCGCTGGCGGTGGACATCGAACGCATGAAGCGCATCAACCGCACGCTGGCCCTGCTGCCGGACTCGGCGCTGGCCGACACGCCGCTGCGGCCCATCGAGGCCCTGGTGATCTCGCCGTCGCAGCGCATCGACGACATCGCGGCGCGCCACATCGGCAGCCTGCCGCCGGCGGTGCGTGCGCTGCTGCGTGGTGTCGGTGTCAGCGGCCAGGGTGAGTCGGCGCGTGGTTCGGCGCTGGCCAGCTACCTGCTGTTCGAGGCCCCGTTCACCAGCGAGCTGATGGCCCTGGGCGAAGCCGACACGATGGCGCGGCGCGACGAGGTGCTGCGTTTCTTCGACTGGGACCGGCCGCGCCGCCCGGCCGGTGCGCTGCACCTGGCCGAGCCGGACATCGCCCTGCCTTGACGGCGGCGCCTCAGGGCGCGGCCTTCTCGGCTTTTTCCGCCTTCGTGGCCTTGGCGGTCTTCACTGGCTTGTCTGCCTTGTCGGTCTTCGGCGCCGCGGCATAGGCCGTGCCGGCCACCGTCAGGCCGGCCTGCGAAAACCGTGCGGCGTTGCCGTCGCCGATGCCGCCGACACGGTCCACCAGGTCGGCCCAGTTCTTGAACGTGCCGGCCTTGCGCGCTTCGAGGATCTTGCCCGAGAGGCCGGGGCCGATGCCCTTGACGGTTTCCAGTTCGGCCTGGCTGGCGCTGTTGGCGTCGACGGCGGCAAAGGCCGGCACCGCAGCGAAGGCGAGGGCGGCGAACAGGGCGGCGAAGAAAGTGCGGATGGTCATGAGAGGCTCCTGAAGGGGTTGCAAACACCCGATGTCTTTCGGGCTGGACGCATTCTGGAAACTGCGCGCCCGTTTGCCATTCCCTCTGCGGGGCCGGTCGAAGAGGTCCCTCAGGCGGGGGTGAGCAGAGCCGTGGCCGCGGCCATCACTTCGGGGGATGTCGGCCAGCGTCGGCCTTCGCTGCCGCGCAGGAACTGCACACCCGGCCCCCAGGCGCCCCATTGCCCGGGGTCGCTGGGCCCCAGCACCGACAGC
>JBASTF010000358.1:0-2723 GCA_049274755.1 Rubrivivax sp.
CGCCAGGCGCGCACCGCGCGCGCCACGCTGACGGCCCTCGTGCGTCAGCGCGAGCAGGCCGTGACGACCGTCGCATCCCTGGTCGCGCAGCGTGAAGCCGAAGCAGCCCTTGCGGAGAAGGAACTGCGCCGCACGTCGGAACTCGTGTCGCAGAACTTCATCTCGCCCCAGCAGCTCGACGCCGCCAACGCGCGCGTGCAGGCCAGCCGCGCCGCGCTGAGCGCCGCCCGGTCGCAGCGCATCGAGGCCGAATCGGCGGTGCTCACCGCCCGCTCGCAGATCATCGAGTCCGACGCCGCCATCGAAGCCGCGCAGGCGGCGGTGGACCGCATCCAGGTCGAGATCGCCGACGCCGTGCTGCGCGCGCCGCGCGGCGGCCGTGTGCAGACCGTGCTGGCCCACGGCGGCGAAGTTCTTGCCGGGGGCGGGCGCGCGGTATCGCTGGTCGATCTCTCGGACGTGACCATGTCCTTCTTCCTGCCCGAGACCGCCGCAGGGCGCGTGGCCATCGGCGCTGAAGCGCGGCTGGTGCTGGACGCGGTGCCGGACCTGGTGATCCCGGCTCAGGTCGACTTCGTGGCCAGCGTCGCGCAGTTCACGCCGAAGACGGTGGAGACCGAGTCGGAGCGTCAGAAGATGGTCTTCAAGGTGCGCGCGCGGGTCGATCCGGTGCTGCTCGGCCAGCACCGTGACCAGGTCAAGACCGGGTTGCCTGGCATGGCCTACGTGCGCATCGGCGACCAGCCCTGGCCATCGAATCTGGCGGTGAAGGTGCCGCAACCAAAGGGTGCCGCATCCGCGCCCGCATCCGCGCCCGGGCAATGAGCGACAACGTGCTGGCGCTCCAGGTTCGGGGCGCGACCCACCGTTACGGTGGCGTTCTGGCGCTGGACAATGTCGAACTCGCCCTGCCGGTGGGTGGCATCACGGGCCTCGTCGGGCCCGACGGCGTCGGCAAGTCCACGCTGCTGGCGCTGCTGGCGGGTGCCCGCACGCTGCAGACCGGCAGTATCACGGTGCTCGGTGGCGACATGTCGCGTGCCGCGCACCGTCGCCGGGTCTGCCCGCGCATCGCCTACAACCCGCAGGGTCTCGGGCGCAACCTCTACGCCACGCTGTCGGTGCGCGAGAACCTCGACTACTTCGGCCGCCTGTTCGGCCACGGCCGGCGCGAGCGCGAGGCGCGCATCGCCGAGCTGCTGGGCAGCACGGGGCTGCTGCCCTTCGCGGACAGGCCCGTGGGCAAGCTCTCCGGCGGCATGAAGCAGAAGCTCGGCCTGTGCTGCGCGCTGATCCATGACCCGCAACTGTTGATCCTCGACGAGCCGACGACGGGCGTCGACCCGCTGTCGCGCCGGCAGTTCTGGGACCTGATCGACCGCATCCGCGCCCGCAATGCGGGCATGACCGTGCTCGTGGCCACCGCCTACATGGAAGAAGCCGGGCGCTTCGACCGCCTGGTGGCCATGGACGCAGGTCGCGTGCTGGCCACCGGCACGCCCGCCGAGATGCTCCGGCGCACGGGCTGCACCAGCCTGGAGGCCGCCTTCATCGCGCTGCTGCCCGCCGAGCGCCGCGACGGGCACGGCGAACTGGTCGTGCCACCGCGGCCCGCGGACGCGCAAGCCATCGCCATCGAGGCGCACGAACTGAGCTGCCGCTTCGGAGACTTCACCGCGGTGGACCGGGTGAGCTTTCGCATCGAGCGCGGCGAGATTTTCGGCTTCCTCGGCTCCAACGGCTGCGGCAAGACCACGACGATGAAGATGCTCACCGGCCTGCTGCCGGCCACCGAAGGCAATGTGCGCCTGTTCGGCGCGCCGCTGGATGCGCGCGACATGGCGGTGCGGCGGCGAGTGGGCTACATGTCGCAGGGCTTCTCGCTCTACCGCGACCTGACCGTGCGCCAGAACCTCGAACTGCAGGGCCAGCTCTTCGGCCTGGGCAAGCAGCGCATCGCCGAACGCATCGACAGCCTGCTCGACCGTTTCGGACTGCGTGACGCTGCCGGCGCGCTGCCCATGACGCTGCCGCTCGGGCATCGCCAGCGCCTGCAGCTCGCTGCCGCCGTGGTGCACGAGCCCGAGCTGCTGATCCTGGACGAGCCGACCTCGGGCGTGGACCCGGTGGCGCGCGACAACTTCTGGGCGCTGATGATCGACTTGTCGCGGCGCGACGGCGTCACGATCTTCGTCTCGACCCACTTCATGACCGAGGCGCAGCGCTGCGACCGCGTGTCGCTGATGCACGCCGGCCGCGTGCTCGCCAGCGGCGCGCCCGCCGAACTGGCACGCCAGCGCGGCGGCGACTCGCTGGAAGACAGCTTCGTGGCGTGGCTGCGGGATGCGCAGGCACAGGACCCGAGCGCGATTGGCCCCAGCGCCGCCAGCGAGGCGGCCCGTGATGGCACGGCGGGCGCCAAGGCCGTCGCCAACACCCAGCGTCTGTTCAGCCACCATCGCCTGCTCAGCTGCGCACGGCGCGAGACGCTGGAGCTGTTGCGCGACCCGATCCGCCTGACCATGTCGCTGCTGGGCACGGTGATGCTGATGCTCATCATGGGCTACGGCATCAGCCTGGACGTGCAGGACCTGCGCTACGCCGTGCTCGACCGCGACGGCAGCGCCGCCAGCCGCGCCTACACGCTCGAGCTGACGGGTTCACCGTACTTTCTCGAACAGGCGTCGCCTGCCGACGACGCCGAGATGGACCGCCGCATGCGC
>JBASTF010000359.1:0-3457 GCA_049274755.1 Rubrivivax sp.
AGCTGGAACAGCGCGCGCTGCTGCAGCGCGAAGTCGATGTAGGCCTGGCCGCTGGCGCTGAGCCGGGCCTGGGCGTCGGGCGCTGCCGCCGCGGCGTACTGCAGCATCTGGTCGGCCAGGCGCTCGAAACCCGCGGCTGCGCAGGCGCTGAGCAGGCCACGGGCATCGCCGAAGTGGTGGGCCGGCGCGGCATGCGAGACACCGGCGCGCCGTGCCGCCTCGCGCAGCGTGAAGGCTTCCAGCCCTTGTTCGCGCAGGATGGCCGCGCTGCTGGCGCGTGGCATCGGGCGCTGAGTGCAGCGGACGCCCGTCATGGCGCCGTCATTGCCGCGCCGCATCATCGTGGGCATCCGCCCACCGGCCATGGGGCTGTCATGGAACCGTCGCAGAACCTTCATAAACTGCCCCGATGACCGACGAAGACGACCGCGCCGCCGCGCTGCCTGCCGCCGACCTGGCCAGGCAGGCTCCGCCGCCGCTGGTCCTGCTGAACCGCGAACGTGCGATCCTGGAGTTCAACCGGCGTGTGCTGGCGCAGGCGCGGCGCGCCGACGTGCCGCTGCTGGAACGCTTGCGCTACGTCACCATCGTCAGCTCCAACCTCGACGAGTTTTTCGAGGTGCGTGTGGCCGACATCATCGAAGCCACGCGGCAGCCGGGCTCGGGTGTCACACGCAACGACCTGGCCTCGGTGGCCACGGCGGCGCACGAACTGATCGACGAGCAGTACAAGCTGTTCAACGACATGGTGATGCCGGCGTTGCAGCGCGAAGGCATCGTCGTGCTGAACCACGCCGAGCGCGACGACGCGCAGCGCAAGTGGGTCGAGCGCTTTTTCAAGACCCAGGTGCGGCCGCTGCTGGTGCCGCTGGTGCTGGACCCCAGCCACCCGTTTCCGCTGGTGGCCAACAAGTCGCTGAACTTCATCGCCCGCCTCGGCGGGCGTGACGCCTTCGGGCGCAAAAACAGCATCGCCATCGTCAAGGTGCCGCGTGTGCTGCCGCGTGTCATCAAGTTGCCGGCCGAGCTGTGCCACGGCGGCCAGGGCTTCGTGCTGCTGACCAGCGTGATCCGCGCCCACCTGGGCGAGCTGTTCGGCGGCCGTGTCGTGGAGTCGTTTTCGCAGTTCCGCGTCACACGCGACTCGGACCTGGAAGTCGACGAGGACGACGTCACCAACCTGCGCCAGGCGCTGCGCAGCGGCTTGACGACACGCCACTTCGGCCGCGCGATCCGGCTCGAGGTCGTCAACACCTGCCCGCCGGAGCTGACGAGTTTCCTGCTCGAGCAGTTCGACCTGCCCGACGTGGCGCTGTACAAGGTCAACGGCCCGGTGAATCTGGTGCGGCTGAACCAGCTGATCGACCAGGCCCATGCCGACAGCCTGCGTTTCCCGCCCCACGAAGCGGCCTGGCCGGAACGCCGGCTGCCGCGTGCGGCCTCGATGTTCAAGCAGCTGCGCCAGGGCGACGTGCTGCTGCACCACCCCTTCGAGAGCTTCGACCCCGTCGTGCAGTTCCTGCGCGAGGCGGTGCACGACCCCGAGGTGCTGGCCATCAAGCAGACGATCTACCGCACCGGCAGCCAGAGTGTGCTGATGGACCTGCTGATCGAAGCAGCCCGGCGCGGCAAGGAGGTGATGGTCGTCGTCGAGCTGAAGGCACGTTTCGACGAAGAGGCCAACATCAACTGGGCCGAGCGGCTGGAAGCCGTGGGCGCCCAGGTCGTCTACGGCATCGTCGGCCTGAAGACCCATGCCAAGCTGCTGCTGGTGACACGGCGCGAAGGCACGAAGCTGCGGCGCTACGCCCATTTGTCCACCGGCAACTACAACCCGCGAACGGCCCGGCTCTACACCGACATGGGCTACCTGACGGCCGACGCCGGGCTGACGGCCGATGCCGACGCGGTGTTCCAGCAACTGGCCAGCCAGTCGCGGCTGAAGAGTTCGGCGCACCTGCTGACGGCGCCGTTTGTGCTGCACCGGCGCATGATGAAACACATCGCCCAGGTGGCCGAGGCGGCACGCGCCGGTGCGCCGGCACGCATCGTCGCCAAGGTCAACGCACTCACCGACCCGGCGCTGATCCAGGCCCTGGTGCAGGCCTCGCAGGACGGCGCCTCGATCGACCTCATCGTGCGTGGCGCCTGCATGTTGCCGCCGGGGCTGCCCGGCGTCAGCGAGACCATCCGCGTGCGTTCGGTCATCGGGCGTTTCCTCGAACACTCGCGCATCCTGTATTTCCGCTGGGGCCGCAGCGACGACGACGAGGCGCTGTACCTGAGCAGCGCCGACTGGATGAGCCGCAACATGTTCCGCCGCATCGAACTGGCCTGGCCGGTGCGTGACGCGGCGCTGCGCCAGCGTGTGATCGACGAAGGCCTGGTGCCCTACCTGCACGATGCGCGCGACGCCTGGACGCTGGACAGCGAAGGCCGCTACAGCCGCGTGGCCGAACAAGGTGTCAGCGCCCAGGGCGCCCTGATGGCGAAGTTCGGGCCATGGACCTGATCCTCTGGCGCCATGCCGAAGCGCTGGAAATGCGCGAGGTGCTGGACGACCTGGAGCGTGCGCTGACACCCAAGGGCGAGCGCCAGGCCCAGCGTGTGGCGGCCTGGCTGAACCGCCAGCTGCCGGCCAGCACCAAGGTGCTGGCCAGCCCGGCGCGGCGCGCGCAGCAGACCGCGGCGGCACTGGACCGCAAGGTCAAGACCGTGGCCGAACTGGCGCCCGACGCCACGGTCGACGCGCTGCTGCATGCGGTGCGCTGGCCCGAGGCGCGCGAGCCGGTCCTGGTGGTCGGCCACCAGCTGACGCTGGGGCTGGCGGCGGCCTACCTGCTGTCAGGCCAGGCGCAGCCCTGGCCGGTGCGCAAGGCCGCCGTCTGGTGGTTGCGCGGGCGTGAACGCGAGGGCGAGTTGCAGGTGGTGCTGCACGCCGTCGTCAGCCCGGAACTGCTTTAGTAGATCAAGCGCCCGTCGGCGTTGACGACGCCGATGTCGACGAAGCGGCTGCCGGCGTTGCCCTTCGTGAAGTCGACGCGGAAACCGCCGAGGTCGACCTCGCCCATGGCGCGCAGCGTGCGCGCCAGGCCATCGGCCGTGAGCTCCTTCGTGCGCCGCGCGGCCTCGATGAACACCCGGGCGCTGATGAAGCCTTCGAGGTGGAACGAGGTGTAGACCGTGGTCTGCGGCGCGCTGGCCTTCATCGCGGCCTGGAACTCACGCTGCAGCGGCAGGTTCACGCTCATCGGGTTCGGGTAGGTCTGGGCCAGGGCGACACCGCGGGCCCCGGCCCCGGCCACCTTGGCCAGCAGGCCGGCCGGCACATACGACAGGGCAAAGATGAACTGGCCGATGCCGGCCTTGCGCAATTCGGCCACGCCGTCGGCCATGAAACGGGGCGCCCCCAGCACCACGGCGGCTTGCGCGCCCGACTGCGCCACCTTGGCGGCGC
>JBASTF010000360.1:0-1999 GCA_049274755.1 Rubrivivax sp.
GCGCATGCGCGGCCTGGGCAACGGCTACACGCAGCTGCTGATCGACGGCCAGCGCATGCCGCCGGGCTTCAGCCTGGAGTCGCTGACGCCGGAGCAGATCGAGCGCATCGAGATCCTGCGTGCACCCACCGCCGAGACCGGCGCGCGTGCCATCGCCGGCACCATCAACATCGTCACGCGCGAAGGTTTCCGCCGCCGCCTGAACGATGTGCGCCTGGGCTTCGCCTACGAAAACGGCGCCTGGACACCGGGCGGCAGCTGGACGCACAACGACAGCGCCGGCCTGCTGACCTACAACATCTCGGCCTCGGCGTTTTCCAACCGTCGACGCAGCGACAACCACAACGAGGTGAGCGACCGTGCGCTGTCCGACGGCAGCCTGCTCGAAGCCCAGCACGAGGACTCGCGCACGCAGGAGGAACGCCGCGGCCTCAACGTCACGACGCGGCTGCAGTGGCGGCTTTCGGAGAGCGGCGACATGCTGGTGCTGATGCCCAGCCTGTTCCACAGCGAAGGCCGCAGCCGCCGCGAGTTCGAACTCGGCCAGAGCGTGCCGCCGCCACCGGCGCTGCCGCCCTACGACAGCGGCGACGCCGCCAGCGACAGCCGCTTCACCAATGCCCGCCTGGGCGCCAACTGGCGCCAGCGCCTGGGCAGCGGCGCGCGGTTGGAGTTCAACGGCAATGCCGGCGGCTACCGCGCCGTCGGCAGCTCGCTGCGCAGCGAGTACCGCAACGGCGGCACGCTGCTGCGCACGCTGCAGGACAACAGCCTGGTGCGCGAACGTTCGGCCAACCTGACGACCAAGCTCTCGCAGACCCTGGGCGGCAGCGACGCCCAGCCCGACAGCGCACACAGCCTGGTCGGCGGCCTGGAGCTGGAGACCGTGCGCCGCAACGAAACGCGCAACGGCGATTCGCAGGCCGACGACAGCGCCGGCAACCTGCAGGCCAGCAGCCTGCGCATCGCCACCTACCTGCAGGACGAATGGAGCCTGACGCCGAACTGGGCCCTGCATGCCGGCCTGCGCTGGGAAGGCATCACCACACGCGGTTCGGCCGACGACGGCAGCGAGCCGCGCAACCGCAGCAGCGTGACGACGCCGCTGCTGCACCTGCTGTGGAAACCCAACCTGAACCAGGCAGGTGGAGGCCGCGACCAGGTGCGGCTGAGCCTGACCCGCAGCTACCGCGCGCCCTCGCTCGCCACGCTGATCGGCCGCACGACGATCAACAGCAAGTTCGACCCCAGCGGCCCCAATGGCCCCACCAGCCCCGATCGCGCCGGCAACCCCGGCCTGAAGCCCGAGCTGGCCACCGGCGTCGACCTGGCCATCGAACGCTACCTGTCCGGCGGCGGCATGCTCAGCGCCAACGTCTTCCACCGCAGCATCAGCAACCTGATGCGCAGCGTGACGCAGCTCGAAACCGTCAGCTACAGCCAGGTGGAGCGTTATGTCGCACGCCAGCAGAACGTCGGCGACGCGGTGACGCAGGGCATCGAGCTCGAAGCCAAGTTCCCGCTGGACAGCGCCATCGCCGGAGCGCCGCGGGTCGAACTGCGCAGCAACCTCAGCCTGTTCCGTTCGCGGGTGAAAGACGTGCCGGGGCCCGACAACCGGCTCGACCAGCAGGCCAAGGCCACCGGCAACATCGGCGCCGACTACCGCTTCCGAAGCCCACCGCTGAACGCCTTGACGATTGGCGGCAACCTGAACTGGGTGCCCGGCTACGAAACCCAGCTCAGTGCCGACCAGCGCACCACCACCGGCAGCAAACGGGTGTTCGACGCCTTTGCGCTGTGGAACTTCGACACCAGCACGGCGCTGCGCCTGCTGGCCAGCAACCTGAACGCACGCGACTACGGCAGCAGCAACACCATCGTCACGGCGACGAGCAGCGAGAGCTCGCGCAGCTTCGGGCCCAGCTACACCAACTGGCAGCTGCGGCTCGAACTGAAGCTGTGAACACTGCGGAAACGGCGCCGGCACGCGCCGTCG
>JBASTF010000361.1:0-3070 GCA_049274755.1 Rubrivivax sp.
GCCACGGGCTGCCCACGCAGCAACCAGGCCGCCGGCAGCGCCAGCAGCGTCAGCGCGGCCAGCGTCTGCACCGCGGCCATCCAGCCCGCCGCCGTCGTGATGGCCTGGGCCACAGGCGCAAACACGAACTGGCCGAAGGAACCGCCGGCATTGACGACGCCGGTGGCCGGGCCGCGTTTGTCGGGCGGCACCAGGCGTGTCGTTGCGGCCATCAGCGTTGCCGGGCCGGCCATGCCGGCACCGCCGGCGGCCAGCACGCCAATGGCCAGGATCAGCCCGGCCGTGCTCGTCATCATCGGGATCAGCGCCGTGCCCAGCGCCACCAGCAGCACACCGACGACGATGACACGCCCGGGGCCGTAGCGGTCGGTGACGATGCCGGCCACCGGCTGCGTCAGCCCCCACCACAGCTGGCCGAAGGCAAAGGCCAGGCTGACGCTGGCCAGCCCCAGGCCGGTCTGCGTGTTGATGCTGCCGACGAACAACCCCATGGACTGGCGCGCGCCCATGGTCAGCGCAAAGGTGCCGGCAGCGGCCAGCAGCACCAGCAGCAGCGGCCGGTACAGGGTGCGGGTGTCAGTCATCGGGCTGTCCTTCGTCGCCACCGTCGAGCAGCGGCATGCATTCGTCGAGCAAGGCATGCAGGGCCGCCACACGCTCGACACCCAGGCGCTGGTTCAGCGCCAGCTGGGCACGTTTCCAGGCTTTCTGCCCCTGTTCGCGCAGGCTGCGCCCGGCGGCCGTGGCCTCCACCAGGCGGCTGCGGGCGTCGTCGCCGGTGTGCACCTGCACCAGGCCTTGCTGCAGCAGCGGCCGCAGGTTGCGTGTCAGCGTCGAGGCGCCGAGCTGCATCGTCGCCGCCAGCTCGCCGGCGCGCAGCGGGCCCAGCTTGACGATGTGCGACAGCAGCGAGTACTGCGTGATCTTCAGCCCGGTCCGGGCAAAGAAGCTCTCGTAATGCCGTGTCACCAGGCGGCTGGCCTGGCGCAGCTTCAGGTTGGTGCAGCCACGCGGCGGCGTGCCGGCGGCAGTCTCGGTGTCCATCGGACGCAGTATAGTTGCATCTACAACTGTTTGAGGCAACGATGAGCAAGAGCAACGAACTCGAGGCCTGGCTGGCGGCCGAAGCCGCGCAGCGGGAACACAACCTGCGCAGCGGCCCCGGTGTCTCGCGTCCGGAACAACTGGTCGGCAGAAGCGGGCTGGAGATGATGCAGACCATGCTGCGCGGCGACCTGCCCTACCCGCCGATTGCACAGACGCTGGACTTCCTGCTGATCGAGATCGGCCCCGGCCGCGCCGTGTTCCAGGGCACACCCGGCCCGGCACACCTGAACCCGATGGGCGGGGTGCACGGCGGCTGGTTCGCGACCCTGCTGGACTCGGCCCTGGGCTGCGCCGTGCACACGATGATGCCGCCGGGCCGCGGCTACACCACGGCCGAACTGGGTGTGAACCTGGTGCGTGGCCTCACGCCCAAGGTGCAGCGTGTGCGCGCCATCGGCGAGGTGCAGCACTGCGGCCGCCAGCTGGCCACGGCCACCGCGCGCCTGGTCGGCCCCGATGGCACGTTGTACGCCCACGCCAGCACCACCTGCCTGGTGTTTGAGCTGCCATCACAATCGCGGCCATGAGACTTCTGCACACCATGCTGCGCGTCGGCGACCTGCAACGGTCGATCGACTTCTACACCAACGTGATGGGCATGACGCTGCTGCGCACCAGCGAAAACCCGTCGCAGAACTACTCGCTGGCCTTCCTGGGCTACGGCAGGAACCCGGAGCACGCCGAGTTGGAGCTGACCTACAACCACGGTGTCAGCAGCTACGACATCGGCACCGCCTACGGCCACATCGCGATCGGCGTGCCCGATGCCTACGCGGCCTGCGAGAAGATCCGCAGCAACGGTGGCAATGTCACGCGCGAAGCCGGCCCGGTGAAGGGCGGCACCACGGTCATCGCCTTCATCACCGACCCCGACGGCTACAAGGTCGAGCTGATCCAGCGCGCCGAAGACGGCGCCGGCAGCGGCCTGCGCTGAAGCGGCTGGCATGTACCTGCCAAAACACTTCGAGCAGAACGACCCTGCGGCGCTGCAGGCGTTGATGCGCGAGCACCCGCTGGCGGCGCTGGTGACGACCGGCGCCGACGGCATCACCGCCGATCATCTGCCGCTCGAATACGACGCCGACAGCCAGACGCTGCGCGGCCACGTTGCCCGCGCCAACCCGCTGTGGCGGCACGCCGACGGCCAGCCGGTGCTGGCCATCTTTCGCGGCCCGCAGACCTACATCACACCCTCGTGGTATCCAGGCAAGGCCGAGCACCACAAGGTCGTGCCGACCTGGAACTATGCCGTCGTGCATGCGCACGGCACGCTGCGCGCGGTGGACAGCCCACCCTGGTTGCATGCGCTGGTGTCACGGCTCACGGACCACCACGAAGCGCCGCGCGCCGACCCCTGGGCCGTGAGCGATGCACCCGCCGACTTCGTGCAGCAGACGCTGCGCGCCATCGTCGGCATCGAGATCCCGGTGACGCGGCTGGTCGGCAAGTGGAAAGTCAGCCAGCACCGCAGCACGGCCGAGCGCGAGAGTGTCGCCACCGCCCTCGGCGAGCACCCGATGGCAGCACTGGTGAAACCCTAGCGCTTGAGCGCCGAGGCTTCACGTGCCAGCCGCGTGATGCGGCCCCAGTCCCCGGCATCCACGGCCTCCTGCGGCGTCAGCCACGAGCCGCCGCAGACCTTCACGTTCGGCAGCGCCAGGAACTGCGGCGCCGTCTCGGGCGTGATGCCGCCGGTGGGGCAGAACACCACATCGGCAAACGGGCCGTACAGGCCTTTCAGCATCGGCACGCCGCCGGCTGCCGTGGCCGGGAAGAACTTCAGGAAGTCGTAGCCGTCGGCATGGGCCGCCATCACCTCGCTGGCGGTGGCGACACCGGGCAACAGCGGCAGGCCCATGTTGCGGCAGGCGTGGCCGATGTCGCTGTCGTAGCCCGGGCTAACGCCGAAGCGGCAGCCGGCGTCCTTCGCCGCCTCGGCGTCGGCCACCGAGCGGATGGTGCC
>JBASTF010000362.1:0-1709 GCA_049274755.1 Rubrivivax sp.
CTTGGGGGCTTCGCCGTCGGCAGCAGCGGGCGCTGCGTCGGCAGGCGGGGTGTCGGCGATCGGCGTTTCCGGCGGCAGGCTGTCGGCGTCGTTCGGATTCATGCGGGCGCGTCGGTGGGGGGTGGGGTGTCGGGCACGCCGTCAGTCGGCGGCACCGGGGTTGCGGGAGGGGTGGGGTCGTCGGAGACGGCGGCCGGTTCGTGGTCCAGCGGCAAGGCCGTCTGGCCGTCGGGGCCGTCTTCCAGCAGCGAGGGCTGTGCGGCCAGCGCTTCGAAGCTGGCGGCGGCCGGCAGCGTGCCGTCGATCGGCGGCAGCTGGTCCAGGCTGGCCAGGCCCAGGTCGTCGAGAAAGGCCTTGGTCGTGGCGTACAGCGCCGGGCGGCCCGGCGCTTCGCGGTAGCCGATGGCTTCGATCCAGCCACGGTCTTCGAGCTGCTTGACGATCTGGCTGCTGACGGTGACACCGCGGATGTCCTCGATGTCGCCGCGTGTCACCGGCTGGCGGTAGGCCACGATGGCCAGCGTCTCCATCGCGGCGCGCGAATACTTCGGCGGCTTTTCCGGGTGCAGGCGGTCGAGGAACTCGCGCATCTCGGGCCGGCTCTGGAAGCGCCAGCCCGAGGCCAGTGCCACCAGTTCGACACCACGCTGTTCCCAGTCGCGTGTCAGCTCGTCGAGCAAGCCACGCAGCGTGTCGGCGCCGACCTGGTCGTCGAACAGCACACGCAGTTCGCGCAGCGGCATCGGCTTGTCGGCGCAGATCAGCGCCGTCTCGAGGACGCGTTTGGCCTCCGATGTGTTCATGGCCTGAGCTTCAGGGTGACTGCCGCGTGGGCAGACTGTCGGTGTTGCAAGGGGGCAAGGGTTCCGGCCGGGCCGGGGCGAGCTGTCGCCGGGGCGTCGGGATCGCGCGGCATCCGGTGCCAGCAGCGCTTCGACGCTCAATGAGCCGGCATTGTAACCCCTGTCACGGCCGCCCAGGCTGCGGCGAAGTCCGCAGGCGGCGGGCAATCGAAGGCCAGCGGCGCGCGCGTGACCGGATGCGCCAGCTCCAGCCGCGCCGCATGCAGGGCCTGGCGCTGCAGGCCCAATGCCGGCTTGCCGCCGTAGACCACGTCGGCCAGCAAGGGGTGGCCGCGCCAGGCCAGGTGCACGCGGATCTGGTGTGTGCGCCCGGTGTGCAGGGTGCAGCGCAGTGCGCTGACGCCGCCCTGCTGCGCCAGGCAGGCCACATCGGTGCGTGCCGGCTTGCCACCGGCCACCACCGCCATGCGCACACGCAGGGCCGGGTCGCGGCCGATCGGGGCTTCGATGCGCTGGTCGGCCACCGCGCCCTGGGCCAGGGCCAGGTAGCTGCGGTGCACGTCGCGCGCCGCGATGTCGCGCACCAGGGCCGTGACGGCCGGCAGGCTCTTGCCCACCATCATCACGCCCGAGGTGTCCTTGTCCAGCCGGTGCACGATGCCGGCCCGCGGCAGCGTCGCCGCGGCCGCGTGGTGGGCCAGCAAGCCGTTCAGCAGCGTGCCCGACCAGTTGCCGGCCGCCGGGTGCACCACCAGGCCGGCAGGCTTGTCCAGCACCAGCAGGTGTTCGTCTTCGTACAGGAGCGCCAGGGCCATGGCCTGCGGCGTGAAGGCCCGGCTCTCGTCGGTGGGCACCAGGTCCAGCGCGATGCGCTGCGCGGCGCGCAGCCGGCGCGAGGCCGTCGTC
>JBASTF010000363.1:0-2086 GCA_049274755.1 Rubrivivax sp.
GCCCCCACCAGCCGGCGGCCAGCGCCAGCAGCGCGCCGGCCACGGTGCCGGCCAGCGGCACCCAGGGGCTGGGGTTCCAGCTGAACTCGAAGGCGAACTTCGCCAGCCCCCAGCCGACGCCGACGGCGGCCACCGAGGCCAGAAAGCCGGCCAGCGCGCCGACACCCAGCAACTCGGCGCGCTGCACCTGGGCCAGCAGCCGGCTGCCGGCGCCCATCGCACGCATGATCGCGAACTCGCGGCTGCGGCTTTCGCGGGTGGCGCTGACGGCGGCGAACAGCACCACCAGGCCGGCCACCAGCGTGAAGCCGAACAGGAACTCGACGGCACGGATCACCTGGTCCAGCACCGTCTGCACCTGGGCGATGCTGGCCGAGACGTCGATGTTGGTGATGTTGGGGAAGTCGCGGCTCAGCTGGTTGTCGAAGCCCGGCGCGGCCGGCGCGCGGAAGGCGCTGATGTAGCTGATCGGCAGGTCGGCCATCTGCGACACCGGGAACAGCACGAAGAAGTTGACGCGCATCGACCCCCAGTCCACCTTGCGCAGGCTGGTGATGCGGCTCTCCTTGAACTGGCCGGCGATGTCGAAGCGCAGCGTGTCGCCGAGCTTCAGGCCCAGCGTCGTCGCCAGGCCTTCTTCGACCGACAGGCCATCGGCCTCTTCCGCCGTCCAGCGCCCGCCGACCAGCTGGTTGTGGCCCGGCATCTGCGCTTCGTGGCTGAGGTTGAACTCGCGGTCCACCAGGCGCGCGGCGCGGTCTTCGTAACTGTCGGCCGACACCGCCTTGCCGTTGATGGCCACCAGCCGGCCGCGGATCATCGGGTACCAGTCGAACTTCGCGACGCCGGCGCCCTTCAGCGCGGCGCGGAAGGGGTCGGCCTGCTCGGGCTGCAGGTTGATGACAAAGCGGTTCGGCGCATCCGGCGGCGTGGCACGGCGCCAGCTGCCGATGAGGTCGGTGCGCAGCAGCACCAGCAGCACCAGGGCCAGCAGGCCCACGGCCAGCGCCGAGACCTGCAGCACGGCAAACGCCGGCCGCGCGGCGATCTGGCGGGTGGCCAGGACCAGCCAGCGCGGCGCCCGCGATTCGGGCACCAGCCGGCGCAGCACCGAGACGGCGACATAGGACAGCAGCGCAAACACCGCGATGGCCGCGGCAAAACCGCCGACCGCGATGGCGCCCATCTGGATGTCCGACGACACCGCCAGCAGCAGCGCCGCGAAGCCTCCAGTACCCGCCGCCAGCACCAGCAGCGAACTGGCCTTCAGCGTGCCGACGTCGCGGCGGATCACACGCAGCGGCGGCACCCGCGCCAGCTGCAGCACCGGCGGCAGGCCGAAGCCCAGCAGCAGTGTCAGCCCGACGCCGACACCGAACAGCGCCGGCCAGGGCCCCGGCGCCGGCAGCTGCGTTTCCACCAGGCCGGCCAGCAGCACGACAAACACGAAGTGCACGGCAAAGCCGATCAGCACACCGGCAGCGCTGGCCAGCAGGCCGACGGCGGTGAACTCCAGCGTGTAGGCGCCGGCGATGCGGCGCTGGCTCAGGCCCAGCACCCGCAGCATCGCACAGTCGTCGAGGTGGCGCGCCGCGAAGTCGCGTGCCGCGATGGCCACCGCCACCGCCGCCAGCAGCGCCGCCAGCAAGGCCACCAGGTTGAGGAACTTCTCGGCGCGGTCCAGCGTCTGCCGCATCTCGGGCCGGCCCGATTCCAGCGACTCCACGCGCACACCGCGCAGCGGCACGCTCTTGATGCGGGCATCGGCAAAACGCACGAATTCACGCAGCGCGGCGTCCTTGCCCGGCGGCGCGGCCACCGCGAGCCGGTAGTTCACGCGGCTGGCCGGCTGCACCAGCTGCGTCGCGGCCAGGTCGGCTTCGGCCAGCATCACACGTGGCGCGAAGCTCATGAAACCGGCACCGCGGTCGGGCTCGATGGCGATGATCTGCGTGATGCGCAGCGTGGCGTCGCCCAGCAGCAGCGGGTCGCCGACCTTCAGCTGCAGGCTGTCGAGCAGGGCGGCGTCCACCCACACGCTGCCCGGTTCCGGCGCCCGGGCCACCACCTGCACGGCGGCCTCGGG
>JBASTF010000364.1:0-2150 GCA_049274755.1 Rubrivivax sp.
GGCAGCGGCCGCGCGAACAGGTAGCCCTGGCCGCGGTCGCAGCGCAGTCGGGCCATCAGCGCCGCCTGGCCCGCGGTTTCGATGCCCTCGGCCACCGTCGTCATGCCCAGGGTCTGGGCGACGCGGATCGTGGCCTCGATCAGCACGCGGTGGTAGTCCAGCGATTCGGCATGGCTGACGAAGCTGCGGTCGATCTTCACCGTGTCCACCGGCAGCTGGTGCAGGCAGGCCAGCGACGAGTACCCGGTGCCGAAGTCGTCCAGCGCCAGCTTCACGCCCAGCGCCTTCAGCTCGCGCAGCGTGGCCTGCACCCGGTCGTCCTGGGCGGCGAGGCTTTCGGTCACCTCGAGCTGCAGCTCCGACGGCGCCAGCCCGTTCTGCTCCAGCACCCACTTCACCTCGAGCACCAGGCCGGTCATCTTCAGCTGCGCGCGCGAGAGGTTCACCGCCAGCAGCGCCGGCGCACGCTCGCCCAGCGTCTGTTTCCAGCGTGCGAACTGGCGGCAGGCCATCTGCAGCACGGCCTGGCCGATGTCGTCGATGAGCCCGGTTTCCTCGGCGATGCCGATGAACTGCGCCGGCGGCACGATGCCGCGTGTCGGGTGGCGCCAGCGCACCAGGGCCTCGACGCCCAGCATGCCGCCGTCGTGCTGCAGGTCCATCACCGGCTGGTAGACGACAAACAGCTCGTTGTCGCGCAGTGCGCGCCGCAGGTCGTTTTCGATCGCCAGGGCCTGCACGACACGTTCGTGCATCGAGCTGTCGAACACGACGCAGCGGCCGCGGCCGGCACGTTTGGCCTCGTACATCGCGGTGTCGGCGTCGCGCAGCAGCTCGTCGGCGCTGCGGGCGCTGTGGTCGGCGGCGACGATGCCGATGCTGGCGCCCGACTGCACGGCCTGGCCGCGGATCGGATAGGGCTCGGCCAGCACCAGCAGCAGCCGCTCGGCCACGGTGCGCGCCTCGTCGGCGTTGTGGATGCCTTCGAGCACGACGACAAACTCGTCGCCGCCGATGCGTGCCGCCGTCTGCAGCCGCGACGAGACACGCGCCACGGCGTCGCCCGGCCGCAGCGTGTCTTCGATGCGGCGCGCGATCTGGCGCAGCAGTTCGTCGCCGGCGCCATGGCCCAGCGTGTCGTTGACCTGCTTGAAGCGGTCGAAGTCCAGGAACAGCACGGCAAAACCGTAGCCCGGGTTGCGCTGGGCATGGCCGATGGCACGCTGCAGGCGGTCCAGCACGACGGCGCGGTTCGGCAGGCCGGTCAGCGCGTCGGTGCGCGCCGCCAGGCGCAGCCGGGCCTGCATCTCGCGGTGTTCGGTGATGTCGACGCTGACGGTGACGTAGCCGCGCAGGCTGCCGTCCTCGTCGCGCAGCGGCTGGATGTCGGCGTCCAGCCAGACCTCGCGCCCGTCCTTGCAGCGGTTGACGACTTCGACGCGCACGCCGTCACCGGCACCGATGGCGTTGCGCACACGGGCCGCGGTCTCGGGGTCGACGTTGTCGCTGCGCAGCAGTTCGCTCGCGCGCTGGCCCACGGCCTCGTCGAGGCTGTAGCCGGTGAGGCGGCAGAAGGCGTCGTTGACCCACTCGATGCGGCGCTCGGTGTCGCTGAGGATCACCAGGTTGTCGGTGCGCTCCGCCACCAGGGCCAGGCGGCGCAGCTGGGCTGCCTGCGCGCCCAGGTGGCGCAGCTGGCGCTGCACGGCCTGGGCCGTGGGCTCGACGACGGCCAGCGCCAGCAGGGTCAGCAGCAGCAGCGTCGCCGCGACACCGCCTTCGAGCAGCCGCACCTGGCGTTCGCTGCGTGCACGGGCGGCGGCCTGCAGCCTGTCGGTCAGCAGGCTGGCAGCCGACAGCGCCGGGTCGACCTCGCGTTGCACGGTGGCGGCCGCCACCTGCAGGTCCTGCAGCCGGCCGTCGTCCAGGTCGCGCAGCAGCAGTTCGCAGCGGTACCACAGGCGCTCACGTGCCGCCTGCCAGCCGGCCATCGCCGTGGCCACGGCCGGCTGGTCTTCGGAGAGCTTGCGCTGTTAGGCCAGCAAGGCCTCGACCAGCAGCGCGTCGGCGCGCGAACGGTCCAGCGCCTCGCCCAGCAGTTCGGCATGCAGCTTGGCCACCTGGAGGTCTGCATTGGGCTGGCCGTCGTT
>JBASTF010000365.1:0-1862 GCA_049274755.1 Rubrivivax sp.
GAACAGGCCGAAGGGGAAGGCGGTGTCGATCAGCAGCGTCGGCACTTCGTGCCAGCCCCGTGCCGGCGGCACCAGGCGCAGGTGCGTCACTTCCTGGCCCGTGGCCGGCACGTCCACCTGCACGAAGCTGCGCTCGCGGCCCTCGCGGTTCAGGAAGTGCAGCGCGACGGCATGGCGCTGGGCGCCCGGGTTGCTCAGCACCACTTCCAGCGTCGCCGCGTCGCCGGCGAACACCGGGGCCGGCGGCCGCAGGTGCAGCGTCAGCCCGCGCAGCGTGCCATGGGTGAGGTGCATCGAGACGGCACCGGCGCCGGCCAGCAGAAAGGTCAGCACGTAGCCGAGGTTCAGCTGGTAGTTGATCGAGGCCACCAGCATCAGCAGCAGGGTCAGCGCAAACGAGACACCGGCCTTGGTCGGCAGGATGTAGACGTTGCGCTGCGTCAGCTGCCAGGTGTCGGTGCGCGGCAGCCGGTTCTGCAGCCAGTTCTGGATGCGCTCGCGGATCACCGTTGCGCCTTCAAGGAATCGGCGTGCCCTCGACCATCGCACGCACCTGCTCGATCGGCCCGCGCCCGGCGCCGGGCACCGGCTGCAGCCGGTGGGCGATGGCCTGCGGCAGGATGGCCTGCACGTCGTCGGGTGCGACATAGCCGCGCTGCGCCATCAGCGCACGCGCCTTGGCCACACGCAGCACGGCGATGCCGGCACGTGGCGACAGGCCTTCGACGAACCAGTGGCCGCTGCGGGTGGCGGCGATCAGCGCCTGCAGGTAGTCCAGCAGCGCTTCCGAGGCCGTGACCTGCTGCACCGCACGCTGGGCTTCCAGCAGTTCGGCGGCGCCCATCACCGGTTGCAGCCGGGTCGTCATGTCGCGGCGGTCGGCACCGGCCAGCAGCGAACGTTCGCTGGCACGGTCGGGGTAACCGAGCGTGATGCGCAGCAGGAAGCGGTCGAGCTGGCTTTCCGGCAGCGGGTAGGTGCCCAGCTGGTCGCTGGGGTTCTGCGTGGCGATGACAAAAAACGGCGACGGCAGCGGCCGTGTTTCGTTGTCCACCGAGACCTGCTGCTCTTCCATCGCCTCGAGCAAGGCACTCTGCGTCTTCGGGCCGGCGCGGTTGATCTCGTCGGCCAGCAGCACCTGGGCGAACACCGGGCCCTGGTGGAAGACGAAGCTGTCGCGGTGGCGCTCGAAGACGCTGACACCGACCAGGTCGCTGGGCATCAGGTCGGCGGTGAACTGCACCCGCGAGAACTTCAGCCCCAGCGACATCGCCAGCGCATGGGCCAGCGTGGTCTTGCCGACACCGGGCACGTCCTCGATCAGCAGGTGGCCGCCGGCCAGCAGGCAGGCGACGCAGTCCTCGATCTGCGGCCGCTTGCCGACGATGATCGTGCTAATCTGGTCCACCAGACTGGAAATCCGGCGCGCAAGGTGTTCGGCAGACAATTTGTGCATCAAGGACGAGACAGAGCGCGGCACCTTACCCGAAAAGAGCTTCAGAGCCGATGAGCACCGCCTTCTACACCCACGCCGAGTGCCGTTTGCACGATATGGGCCAAGGCCACCCGGAATGCCCCCAGCGGCTGGACGCCATCACCGACCACCTGCTGTCCACCGGGCTGGACGTGGCGCTGGACCACCGTGAAGCGCCGGCCGCGACGCTGGAGCAGCTGGGCCGCGCCCACAGCGCCGGCTACGTGACGCAGCTGCAGGACACACTGGTGCAGGTGCAGGCCAGCGGCCGTTCGCGGGCGCTGGACCCCGACACCATCGCCTGCCCCGA
The DNA here is from genome assembly GCA_049274755.1 of Rubrivivax sp. GTDB lineage: Bacteria > Pseudomonadota > Gammaproteobacteria > Burkholderiales > Burkholderiaceae_C > Rubrivivax. The sequence goes on from JBASTF010000365.1 coordinate 1,785, forward strand.
CACCTGGCGCGCCGCGCTGCGTGCCGCCGGTGCCGCGGTGGCGGCCACCGACGACGTCATCGCCGGCCGCGCCAGCAA
>JBASTF010000366.1:0-2651 GCA_049274755.1 Rubrivivax sp.
GCGCTCGCCGCCGTCAGGCCGGCAACGCCAGCTCGGCTTCGATCAGCTTGCGGCTGGCGGTCAGCGCCGCGGCGACGACCTGGTCCATGTTGTAGTAGCGGTACTGCGCCAGGCGGCCGATGAAGACCACGTCGCTCTCGGTCTCGGCCAGGGCTTCGTAGCGCTTGAACAGTGTTTCGTTGGCCGGGTTGGGGATCGGGTAGTAGGGGTCACCTTCGGCAGCCGGGATTTCGCGCACGATGCTGGTGCCGGCATGTGTCTGGCCGCTGAGGTGCTTGAACTCGGTGATGCGCGTGTAGGCGTGGTCGTTCGGGTAGTTCACGGTGCCGACCGGCTGGAACTGCGCCACGCCCTTCAGGTGCTCGTGCTCGAAGCGCAGGCTGCGGTAGGGCAGGGCGCCGTAGCGGTGGCCGAAGTACTCGTCGATGGGGCCGGTGAACACGGTGCGCCGGCAGTCGGCGGTGGCGACGATCTGCTTGTAGGCGATGCCGGTGCGCACGGTGATGTTGGGGTGGTCGAGCAGGCGCTCGAACATCTTCGTGAAGCCCTGGGCCGGCATGGCCTGGTACTTGTCGGTGAAGTAGCGGTCGTCGTCGTTGGTGCGTGTGGGGATGCGCGCGGCCACGCCGCCGGCGAGCTGGCTCAGGTCCAGCCCCCACTGCTTTTGCGTGTAGCCGCGGAAGAACTTCTCGCACAGGTCGCGGCCCACCGAGTTCAGCACCACGTCTTCCGAGGTCCTGATCGGGTCCTTCGGTTCGCGCACCCGCTCCAGGTAGGCGGCGGCGCCGGCTTCGTCGAGGTTCAGGCCGTACAGGCGGTTCAGCGTCGTGCGGTTGATCGGCAGCGGGTAGGCGGTGCCGGTCTTCGCGTCAGGCACGGCCAGCACGCGGTGTTCGTAGGGCCGCCAGGCGGTGAAACGCGAGAGGTACTCGAACACCTTCTCGCTGTTGGTGTGGAAGATGTGCGGGCCGTACTGGTGGATCAGCACGCCGTCGGCGTCCAGCCGGTCGTAGGCGTTGCCGCCGATGTGCGGGCGCTTGTCGATCACGAGCACATGTTCGCCAGCCTCGGCCAGTTCGCGTGCCGTCACTGCGCCGGCGAAGCCGGCGCCGACGATCAAGGTGTCCATGCGGGGTGTCTCTCCTGCTGCCGGGGCAACGGGACCGTTCCTCACCACGAGAAACGCCAGCTCGGCGTGCAGGCAGTCTAGGCAGCGGGCCGTGGCGAAAAGGGCCGAAATGCGGCGCGAAGCCGGCCCATCTGCCGGTGCTGCGAGGTGGGCATTTGCTGGCCTTTGTAGGAATTTGCCTGACACGGCCATTGGAAGAAACGGGACTGAAGCCACGGAACTGCGCCGATGTTGCCGCCCAGTTCGCTTCCCTACAGTTCGTATCACACCGCAACGCCCGAGCAACACAGACACCCTGGAGCCAGCAATGACCGCCGACCAAATCCTCGCCGAGATCCGTGAAGCCAACCTGTCGTACCTGATGCTGGCGCAAAGCCTGATCCGGACCGACCGCGAACAAGCCCTGTTCCGCCTGGGCGTCAGCGAAGAGACCGCCACCCTCATCAACACGCTGACGCCGGCGCAGATGATGAAGATCGCCACCGGCAACACGCTGCTGTGCCGCTTCCGCATGGACGACGACATCGTCTGGAGCCTGCTCACCAGCCATGGCAAGAGCGCCGCCAACGAAGGCGTGTCGCGCCTGCATGCGTCGATCCTGATGGCCGGCCGCCATCAAGAAGCGGCCTGATCGCAGCCCGCCGACGACAGAACGCACAACACTCAGGAAGGAGAACGACATGGCCCGCAACAAGAGCATCCTGACCGAAGCCAAGCAGATCGAGCGTGCCGTCACGCTGATCCACCTGGGCGCACGCCTGCAGGTGCTGGAAAGCGAAACCGACCTCAGCTACGAGCGCCTGCTGCGCCTGTACAAGGAAGTCTCGGGCAAGAGCCCGAGCAAGGGCCAACTGCCGTTCTCCACCGACTGGTTCATGACCTGGCAGCCGAACATCCATTCGAGCCTGTTCCTGAACATCCACGAATACCTGAACAAGACCGCAGCGATCGACGAGATCGACACCGTCATCAAGGCCTACCAGCTGTACCTGGAGCAGATCCAGGCCCAGGGGCTGGAGCCGCTGCTCAGCGTCACCCGCGCCTGGCGCCTGGTGAAGTTCGTCGACAACGGCATGTTGACGATGACGGCCTGCAGCAAGTGCGGCGGCCACTTCGTCAGCCACCCGCACGAAATCGCCCGCCACTATGTCTGCGGCCTGTGCAACCCGCCGGCCCGCGCCGGCAAGGGCAAGTCCGGCCTGCACCTCAGCGCCTACCGCGAGAACAGCGAAACCGCGCACTGAGTGACGCATGTCACGCCGCGGCGCTGTGGTGAGCGCCGGCGGCAGCCGATATCCAGGACGTATCCGCACCGTTTTTTCATTGCTCGTCTCCTCCTGGCACAGACCTCTGTGCTTTTCAGCGGGTCCCTCGGGACCCGCTTCTTTTTGTGCCGCCGGAAAGCGCCGGCGAAGCCCTGTTTCTCCAGGGCTTGCCACCGGCCGTCCGCCGGCACACTGCCGGCAGGACGCTCCACCTGCTGCGCCACCCGCCCTGGCCGCTGCCTGCCCTGGCCGGCTGG
>JBASTF010000367.1:0-4188 GCA_049274755.1 Rubrivivax sp.
CGCCACGGGCGCCGGAGGCGGTGCAGCCACTTTCAAGGCCGCCAGCGCCTGGAACGCGCTGCGCGCCTGCCCGCCCAGCTCGGCCTTCAGGCCGGCCAGGTCGCGCCCCATCGCCAGCTGGCGGCCGTGTTCGTCGACGACGCGGAAGTTCATGAACAGGTGCGGCGGCAGCTGTTCGAGCTTGAAGTCGTTGCGCTGCACCGCCAGCTGGGTGTGTTCACGCACGGCCTTCAGCAAGGCGTCGAGCAGGCCGCCCTGCGCAAACGGTGCCAGCTCGCAGAACTCCGCGGCGTAGTCGGGCAGCGGCACCAGGCGCGAACGTGGGCGCTGGTGCAGGGTCTTCACCAGGGCCAGCACCTTGGCCTGCAGCATGCCGGGCACCAGCCATTCGCAGCGTTCGTCGCTGACCTGGTTCAGCGCGTAGATCGGCAAGGTCACGGTGACACCGTCCTTGGCGTCGCCGGGTTCGTGCAGGTAGCTGGCGCTGCAGTCGATGCCGCCCAGGCGCAGCGTCTTCGGGAAGGCCGTGGTCGTGATGCCGGCGGCTTCGTGCCGCATCAGCTCGTCGCGTGTCAGCTGCAGCAGCTTGGGGTTCTTCCGGCTCTCTTCGCGGTACCACTTCTCCAGCGTGGCGCCGCTGCACACGTCCTTCGGCAGCTGCTGGTCGTAGAAGGCGTGGATCAGCTCGTCGTCGACCAGCACGTCCTGGCGGCGCGACTTGTGCTCCAGCTCCTGCACCTGGGCAACCAGCTTCTGGTTGTGCGCCAGGAAGGGCAGCTTGCTCTCCCACTCGCCGCCGACCAGGGCTTCGCGGATGAAGATCTCGCGCGCCGCCACCGCGTCGACACGGCCGAAGTTCACGCGCTTGTTGTTGTAGATGACGATGCCGTACAGCGTCGCACGCTCCAGCGCCACGACCTCGGCCGCCTTCTTCTCCCAGTGCGGTTCCAGCAGCTGGGTCTTCAGCAAGTGGCCGGCGATCGGCGGAATCCACTGCGGCTCGATGGCCGCCAGCCCGCGCCCGAACAGCCGTGTGGTCTCCACCAGTTCGGCCGCCACCAGCCAGCGCCCCGGCTTCTTGCTCAGGTGCGCGCCGGGGTGGCGCCAGAACTTCACGCCGCGGGCGCCGAGGTACCAGTCTTCGTCGTCGCGACCCGGACGGCCCCCAGCCCCCCGAGGGAGGGCGCTGACTTGGGACGGCCCGGCGTCAGCGCGGCAGCCGATGTTGCCCAGCAGGCCGGCCAGCATCGCCAGGTGCACCTGCTCGTAGGTGGCCGGGGCGCTGTTCAGCCGCCAGCCATGTTCGGCCACCACGGTGTGCAGCTGGGCGTGGATGTCGCGCCATTCGCGCACACGCCGCGGGTTGACGAAGCTCTCGCGCAGCCGCTGCTCCTGCTGGCGGTTGCTGAGCTTGTGTTTGTCGTGCGCGTCGCCGTGGCCGCGGCCTTCTTCGATCCACTTCCACAGCTTCAGGTAACCGCTGAATTCCGAACGTTCGTCGTCGAACTTCTTGTGCTTTTCGTCGGCGGCCTGCTGCGCTTCCAGCGGCCGGTCGCGCACGTCCTGGCCGCTGAGTGCCGAGGCGATGATCAGCACCTCGCTCAGCGACTGGCGCTCACGCGCTTCCAGGATCATGCGGCCGACCCGCGGGTCCAGCGGCAGCTTGCTGAGCTCGGCGCCGATGCGGGTGAGTGTGTTGTCTTCGTCGACGGCACCGAGTTCGCCGAGCAGCGCATAGCCGTCGGCAATGGCCTTGCGCGGCGGCGCTTCGAGGAAGGGGAAGTCCTCGATGTGGCCCAGGTGCAGGCCCTTCATGCGCAGGATCACGCCGGCCAGCGACGAACGCAGGATCTCGGGGTCGGTGAAACGCGGGCGGCCCTTGAAGTCGTCTTCGCCGTAGAGCCGGATGCAGATGCCGTTGGCGACACGGCCGCAACGCCCGGCGCGCTGGTTGGCCGCCGCCTGGCTGATGGCCTCGACCTGCAGCTGCTCCACCTTGTTGCGGTAGCTGTAGCGCTTCACACGCGCCAGGCCGGCGTCGACGACGTAGCGGATGCCGGGCACCGTCAGCGAGGTTTCGGCGACGTTGGTGGCCAGCACGATGCGGCGGCCCCCATTTCGCTCGGACGCGGCCTCGAACACCCGGTCCTGCTCCTGCTGCGACAGCCGCGCAAACAGCGGCAGGATCTCGGGCTGCGGCCCGCCGCGCAGCGTGCTGGCTAGGTGCTTGCGCAGGTGGTCGGCGGCCTCGCGGATCTCGCGTTCGCCGGGCAGGAACACCAGGATGTCGCCCGGGCCTTCGCGCCACAGCTCGTCCACCGCGCCGGCGATGGCGTCGTCGAGGTCCTGGTCCTTCCTCTCCTCGTATGGGCGCCAGCGCTGCTCCACCGGGAACAGCCGGCCCGAGACCATGATCACCGGCGCCGGGCCCTGGCGGCCCGCGAAATGCTGGGCAAAGCGGTCGGCGTCGATGGTGGCCGAGGTGACGACGATCTTCAGGTCGGGCCGGCGCGGCAGGATCTGCCGCAGGTAGCCGAGCAGGAAATCGATGTTCAGGCTGCGTTCGTGCGCCTCGTCGATGATCAGCGTGTCGTAGGCCTGCAGCAGCGGGTCGGTCTGCGTTTCGGCGAGCAGGATGCCGTCGGTCATCAGCTTCACGCTGGCACCGGGCTGCAGCCTGTCCTGGAAACGCACCTTGTAGCCCACCACCTCGCCCAGCGGCGAGTTCAGTTCCTGCGCAATGCGCTTGGCCACGCTGCTGGCGGCAATGCGCCGCGGCTGCGTGTGGCCGATCAGCCCGCGGCCACCGGCCCCGAGGCCGCGGCCCAGTTCCAGCGCGATCTTCGGCAGCTGCGTCGTCTTGCCCGAGCCGGTTTCGCCGCAGACGATGACCACCTGGTGCGTCTGCAGGGCACGTGCGATCTCCTCGCGCCGGGACGACACCGGCAGCGATTCGGGGTAAGTGATCGGCGGAACGGGGTTGGCGGGGCGCTGTGGCTTCACGGGGCGCGGATTATGGCCGCCCCGCCTGCTGCTTCAGCTGGCCGGCAGGTACTGCATGATGCTGAGCACGGCGCCCTGCGGGTCCTGCAGCACCGCCATGCGGCCGACCGTCGGCACGTCCATCGGCGGCATGATGGTGTTGCCGCCCAGCGCCTGGCACTTGGCCAGCGTGTCGTCGACGTTGTCGACGGTGACGTAGCAGCCCCAGTGCGGGGGCATCGGCGCTGCATCGGGCGGCATGCCCATGATGCCGCCGACCCCGGTACCGCCGATGCCGACGACGCGGTAGCCGCCCATCTCCTCGCCCATCGCCTTGACGCTCCAGCCGAACAGCGCGCCATAAAAACTGGCGGCGGCCGTCGGGTCGCTGGTCATCAGCTCGCTCCAGCTGAAGGCTCCGTGGGTCTTGTAAACATCCATGCTCGCTCCTTGCTGCCCGGGGCCGCATCCTGCGCCGCCGGCGCCGGCAGCGTCAAGCGCGGCTCAGGGCGTCGGCGTGTGCAGATGCTGGTCGAGGAAGGTTTCGAGCTCGCCGAACAACGCCAGCCTGTGCTGCTGGCGGCTGAGGTGGTGGTCGCCACCGTCCTGCTCGACATAGCGGTGCGGCTTGCCGGCCCGTTGCAGCGCCCGTGCCATGGCCTGGCTTTGCGCCACCGGCACCACACGGTCGGCATTGCCATGCACCAGCAGCACAGGTGCACGCAGCTGCTGAGCCTGCAGGGCCGGCGAGGTGGCACGCAGCCGTTCGCCGTCGCGTTCCGGGTCGCCGATGGTGCGCAGCGCCGCGTTGCGGCCGCCGATGTAGTCGGACTCGTGCGCGATCAGTGCCGGCAGGTCGGTGACACCGGCAAAGCTGACGGCGCAGCGGTACAGCGCCGGTGTCTTCACCAGCCCCATCAGCGCCGCATAACCCCCGTAGCTGCCGCCGACGATGCAGATGCGCCCGTCAGCGCCCAGCCCCTGGCGCTGCGCCCAGGCCGCGGCGTCTTCCAGGTCGTCCTGCATCTCCAGGCCCCAGCGCTTCAGGCCGGCCTGGCGGAAGGCCAGGCCATAACCTTCCGAGCCCCGGAAGTTCACCTGCAGCACGGCATGGCCGCGGTCGGCCAGGAACTCGGCCCAGGGGTCGAAGTCGATGTCGTCGCGGCTGGTCGGGCCGCCGTGCGGCAGCAGCACCAGCGGCAAGGG
>JBASTF010000368.1:0-2686 GCA_049274755.1 Rubrivivax sp.
ACGAACCGCTGCAGCGCATGGGTGGCGCGCCGGTCGAGGGCCACCACCCCGACCCGGTGCCGCAGGCCTTCTACACCGGCTTCTGGATCACCGTCGCCTTCACGCTGGCGCTGCTGGCCTGGTACTACTGGGAGTTCGACGCCGAGCAGTACGAGATCCTCGCGATGCTGGTGTCATCGGTGGCGCCGCTGGGCATCCTGACCCTGGTGGTGCTGGGCGTCATCCTGTTCGGCATCACCACCGCCACCGAGTCGGCGGCGGTCGGCGCCGCAGGTGCCTTCCTGATGGCCTTCCAGGCGCGCACGCTGAACTTCCAGCGCATCAAGGAGGCGGTGTTCCTGACGGCCAAGACCACCGCAATGGTGTGCTGGTTGTTTGTCGGCTCGGCCCTGTTCTCGGCCGTGTTCGCCATCCTCGGCGGCCAGGCGCTGGTCGAGAAGTGGGTGATGGGCATGGACCTGACGCCGCTGCAGTTCATGCTGCTGTCGCAGGCCATCATCTTCGTGCTCGGCTGGCCGCTGGAGTGGACCGAGATCATCGTGATCTTCGTGCCCATCTTCCTGCCGCTGCTGGCGCACTTCCAGATCGACCCGCTGCTGTGGGGCACGCTGGTGTTCGTCAACCTGCAGGCGGCCTTCCTCAGCCCGCCGGTGGCGATGTCGGCCTTCTACCTGAAAGGCGTGTCGCCACCGCACGTGACGCTGAACCAGATCTTCGCGGGCATGATGCCCTACATGCTGATCGTCATCCTGTGCATGGTGATCATGTACCTGTGGCCCGGCATGACGCTGTGGCTGCCGGGCTACCTGTACGGGCGCTGAGGCGCGCCCCGCGCCTCACTTCGCGAACGAGCGGCCGAACGCAAACACCGAGTTCGGTGCCAGCGTGCGCACCGGCGCCGGGGCCGGCTTGGGCAGCAGCGCACGCCGCGCTGGCTTGAGCTCGACCGTCACGCCCTTGGCGCGCTGGTCTTCCAGCAGGCTCAGCAGCGAGATCGTGCCCATGTGGCGCAGCATCACGGCGTCCAGGCTGCTCCAGAGGTCGGGGGCTGCACCTTCCGGGGCAGGGGCCAGGTCGTCCTCGACGGCGACGACGATGTCGGCCAGCGAAATGGCGTCGGCGTCGCGGCCCAGCGTGTAACCGCCACCGGGGCCGCGTGTGCTTTCGACGATGCCGGCGCGGCGCAGCCGCGAGAACAGCTGCTCCAGATAGGACAGCGACACCTGCTGCCGGCTGCTGATGCCGGCCAGCGGCACGGGGCCGCCGGCTTCGCGCAGCCCGAGGTCGATCATCGCGTTGACGGCGAAACGGCTCTTGGTGCTCATGCGCATCTGAACTCTCCAGGATGAAGTGGATGGTGCCAATGTAGGGGTCGCATCACTTCGCGTAAATGCGATCTTCCAACAAAAATACTTCGATAAACTCGAACCATGAACTTCAAGCACCTGCATTACTTCTGGGTCGCCGCCCGTGCGGGCGGCGTCGTCAAGGCGGGTGAGCAGCTGCACACCACGCCCCAGACCTTGTCGTCGCAGATCAAGTTGCTGGAAGACCGCCTGGGGCGCCGTTTGTTCCGCAAAAGTGGCCGCCAACTGGAATTGACCGATGACGGGCGTGTGGCGCTGGGTTATGCCGACGAGATCTTCGCGCTCGGTTCGGCGCTGGAAACGGCGCTGCGCCAGCCGCGCGGCGGGCCCGGCGGGCCGCGCGACATCGAGTTCCGCGTCGGTGTCGCCGATTCGGTGGCCAAGTCGGTGGCCTACCACCTGCTGGAGCCGGCGCTGGGTGGGCCCGACCGCGTGCGCATGATCTGCAGCGAAGGCAAGTTCGCCGACCTGCTGGCGGCGCTGGCCCTGCACCGGCTGGACCTGGTCATCGCCGACGAGCCGCTGTCGCGCAAGATCAGCGTCAAGGCCTTCAACCACCCGCTGGGCAGTTGCACGATGAGTTTCTACGCCGCGGCCTCGCTGGCGCTGGAGGGCCCGTTCCCGCAATGCCTGAACGGCGCGCCGATGCTGCTGCCGGGTGCGGCCTCGCCGGCGCGCCAGCAGATCGAACTCTGGCTGACACGCCACCAGCTGCAGCCGCGTGTGGTCGGCGAGTTCGACGACGGCGCCCTGACCAAGGCCTTCGGCCGCGAGGGCCGCGGCGTGTTCATCTCCGCCAGTGTGCTGGACGACGAAACCGAGGCCCAGTACGGTGTGCGTGTCATCGGCCGCAGCGACGAGCTGACCGAAGAGTTTTTTGCCATCTCGGTGGAGCGGCGTGTGTCGCACCCCTGCGTCGTCGCCATCACCCAGGCGGCGCGCCGGGGCTTCTTCGGGCCGACCACCGCCTGACGCTATCCTGCCTGGCGTGGCGACGAGCAACGACACCACCGTCCCCGCGCTGCAGCTGCGGCTGGCGCAGCGGCCCGAGCTGCTGCTGGGCGACGTTCCGGTCGGCGAACTGGGCCTGCCCGATGCGCTGATGCTGGCCTGGCTGGCACTGGAAGGGCCGACACCGCGCGAGCGCCTGGCGTCGCTGCTGTGGCCGGCAAGCCCGGCCGAGGCGGCGCGCAACGCCTTGCGCCAGCGCCTGTTCCGCCTGCGCCGGCAATGCAGCGCCGATCTGGTGGTGGGCAGCACGACACTGGCCCTGGCCGAAGGCCTGCAGCACGACCTGCACGACGCCGGGCCGCTGCTCG
>JBASTF010000369.1:0-2251 GCA_049274755.1 Rubrivivax sp.
CGCCGGCGGCATGCCGGGCCAGAGCAGCCGCCCCGGCAGCTTCGGCCACAGCAGCGGCCGCGGCACGATGATCGGCCAGGTCGACCCGGCGCTGATGAACGTCATCCGCCGCCTGGCCTTCACCGACATCGGCGGCGCCGACGCCGGCGGCAGCGACTGGGGCGGCCACAGCGGCACCGGCGCGATGCTGCCCAACCTGATCCACGCCCACCGCGAGGAACTGCGCCAGGCCAGCACCGGCTCGCTCGATCACATGGTGATCGACATCATCGGCACGCTGTTCGACCAGATCCTGTCGGACCCCAAGGTGCCGCCGCAGATGGCGCGCCAGATCGCGCGCCTGCAGCTGCCGGTGCTGCGCGCGGCGCTGGGCGACGCCAGCTTCTTCTCCTCGCGCAAGCACCCGGTGCGGCGCTTCGTCAACCGCATCGCCTCGCTGGGCGCGGCCTTCGAGGACTTCGGCGAAGACGGCGCGCAGCGTGTGCTGGCCAAGATCAAGACCCTGGTCCAGGAGGTCGTCGAAGGCGACTTCGACCAGATCGAGGTCTACGAAACCAAGCTCGCGGCCCTCGAAGCCTTTGTCGCCGACATCGGCCGCAGCGAGGTGCAGGCCCAGGGCGGCGCAGCCGACCTGCTGTCGGCCAAGGAAGACGAACAGCGGCTGCGGGCGCTGTATGCGCAGCAGCTGCAGGGCGAGCTGAAGAGCCTGGCGGCGCCGGACTTCGTGCGCGACTTCATCAGCCAGGTCTGGAGCCAGGTGCTGCTGCGGGCCGCCGAGCTGGGCGGGCCCGAGGGCGAACAGCTGAAGCGGCTGCGCCATGTCGGCCGCGAGCTCTTCATGAGCGTGCAGCCCAAGACCTCGCCGGCGCAGCGCAAGACCTTTCTCGCCGACCTGCCCAAGCTGATGAAGGAGCTGGGCGAAGGCATGGCCCTGATCGGCTGGCCCGAGGCGGCGCGGCGCGAGTTCTTCGGCAAGCTGCTGCCCACCCATGCCGAGTCGCTGAAGGCGGCGCCGCAGCGGGCGCTGGACTTCAACATGCTGGCCAAGCAGGTGGACGGCGCGCTGGACAAGCCGCTGCCCTCGCGGGCCGACCTGAAGCTGGCACCGGCTTCGCTGCCGGTGCTGAGCGAAGAGGTCTCGCCGCCGCAGTTCAGCGCCGAAGAGGCGCGGCGCATCGGCCTCGTCGACGAGACCCGCATCGACTGGAACGGCCAGGTCGACATCGACCTCGGCGCCGAGCCTGCGCTGACGGCGGCCGACGTGCAGATCGAAGGTCTGCCGGCCGCCGCCAACGCCGCGGTCGAACCGCTGGAGCCGGTCAGCGGCAAGTCGCTGGCCGACGCGGTGCAGATCGGCTTCGCCTACCAGATGCACATCGACGGCGACTGGCAGAAGGTGCGCCTGGTGCACGTCAGCCCGGGCCGCAACTTCTTCGTCTTCAACCACGGCAAGCGCCACAAGCAGACGATTTCGCTGACGCACCGCATGCTGCTGCGCCTGTGCGAAACCGGGCGCATGCGCGCCTTCGAGCAGGCCTATCTGCTGGAACGTGCGACGGCACGTGCACGGCGCCAGCTCGCCGCCGTCAGCCCCGACGGTTCAGCCAGCACGCATTGAACGCGCGGCGCGCAGCGCCGCCACCAGGCTGGACGCATCGGCGACGCCCTGGCCGGCGATGTCGAAGGCCGTGCCGTGGTCGGGGCTGGTGCGCACGAACGGCAGGCCCAGCGTGACGTTGACACCCTGCTCCACACCCAGGTACTTCACCGGGATCAGGCCGTGGTCGTGGGTCATTGCAACGACGGCGTCGAAGGCGCCGCGGCGGGCGCGCATGAACACGGTGTCGGGCGCGTAGGGGCCGCTGGCGGCGATGCCTTCGGCCCGCGCTGCCTGCACCGCCGGCGCGATGAACTCGATCTCCTCGCGGCCGAACAAGCCGCCTTCGCCGGCATGCGGGTTCAGCCCGGCCACCGCGATGCGCGGGTTGCGCAGGCCGATGCTGCGGTGGGTGATGCGGATCGTCGACAGCACGGCCTCGAAGTCCAGCGCCTCGATGGCATTGCGCAGCGACTGGTGGATGGTGACCAGCACCACCCGCAGCTCGTCGTTGGCCAGCATCATGCGCACCGGCGCACCGCCGGACAGGGCCTGCAGCATCTCGGTGTGGCCCGGGTAGGGCACGCCGGCGGCTGCCAGTGCTTCCTTGTGGATGGGCGCCGTGACGACGGCCCGCCCCTGCCCGGCCAGCAC
>JBASTF010000370.1:0-3627 GCA_049274755.1 Rubrivivax sp.
TGGCGGCGGCGCCCTGCAGCAGCCGGCGGCGGCTGTCGAACAGGTGGCGCGGTGTGATCTCCGAGGCCACCGGGTGCTGGAAACCGCGATCTTTCAGGACATGCATCGAATCACTCCGTTGTCTTGAACCTCAGTCGCTGGCCGGGCGCCGACCTTACAGCTCGCCGTAGGAGTGCAGGCCCGAGAGGAACATGTTCACGCCGAGGAAGGCGAAACTCGTCACCACCAGGCCGGCCAGCGCCCACCACGACGCGATGGCGCCACGCAGGCCCTTGACCAGGCGCATGTGCAGCCAGGCGGCGTGGTTCAGCCAGACGATCAGGGCCCAGGTTTCTTTCGGGTCCCAGCTCCAGTAGCCGCCCCAGGCTTCGGCGGCCCAGAAGGCGCCGAGGATGGTGGCGATGGTGAAAAACGCGAAGCCGACGGCAATCGCGCGGGGTCTTCGCCAGCGCCGGCAACATGTCGGGCGGCGCGACGAACCAGGTGCCGGCCACCGGCAGTGCCACCAGCAGCAGCGGCAGCGCCACCAGGCCGGTCCACAGCGCCCGCGCCGAGGCCGTTTTCAGCAGCGTGGCCAGCGCCACCATGGCGGCCAGCGCAAAGGTGCCGTAGCCGATGAAGTTGGCCGGCACATGCAGCTTCATCCACCAGCTCTGCAGCGCCGGCACCAGCGGCTGGATCTCGTGTGCTTCGCGCGCCAGTGTGTACCAGAGCAGGAAACCGACGCCAGCGCTGACCACCAGCATCACGAAGCCGCCCAGCGTGCGTGTGCGGTAGCGCTGTTCGTGGTACAGGTAGAACAGCGTCGTCAGCCAGCAGAACAGCACAAGCACTTCGTAGAGGTTGCCGACCGGGATATGGCCGATGTCGGGTGCGATCTGGTGGCTTTCGCACCAGCGCACCAGCGTGCCCAGCAAGGCCATCGTGACGGCGGCCCAGGCCATCACGCTGCCGATGCGCAGCGCCTGCAGCGTGACCTGGGAGCCACCGTCGTCGAAGCTGCTCTGGTAGATCGCGATGCCGTCGTGGAACGCTGGTTTGTTGACCTCGACGGTGGTTTCCTGCGTGCGGCCGCTGGCGCGGTCGTGGATGACGATGTCGCTGGCAAACAGCTTGGGCATGCCGGTGGCGTGGTATGCCACCCGGAAGCGCTTCAGTTCCACATCGAAGGGCAGGTCTTGCAGCACCACGCCGCCGGGCATGTTCAGCACCGCGACACCGGCACGCGCGCCTTCGGGCACCAGCAGGTTGCCGCGGAAGGTCGGGTTGTGTGCGGACAGCCGGTGTTCGGGCGGCACCTCGGCGATCAGCCCGCCGCCGGCAAACGGTGTTTTGCCCAGCAGTGCCATCTGCGCCCGCACGACGAGGTCGCCGTCGGCCAAGCCACCCAGGCAGATCAGCACGATGGCCGAGTGCGCGGCGAGGTAGCCGAGCTTGTTCGAAGCCCCCTTGCGCGCCGCCACCATCGTGCCGTTGTCGCGCTGCTGCACACGGCCCTTCCAGCCGGCCTGCTGCAGCAAGGCCTGCACACGCGCCAGCGTGGTGTCCGGCGCAGCGGCCACCTCACCCTGGGCCTTGTGGTGGAAGGCCTGCAGCGACTGCTCACGCAGCTGTTCCTTGTGGTTGCGCAGGTCGGCCAGGATCTTCGGCGTGTTGCGCGCGATGCACAGGCTGGTCGACGCGACGAGCACCGCCAGGATGGCCAGGAACCAGGGTGCGCTGTAGACGCTGAACAGCCCGGCGCGCGCAAACACCTCGGCCCAGAAGGGGCCGAACTGGTTGACGTGGTTGTTCAGCGGCTCGCCCTGCTTGACCACGGTGCCAATGACGGAGGCGATGCAGATCAGCGCAAACAGCGCGATCGAGAAGCGCATCGACGACACCAGCTCGACCACGTCGCGCAGCGCGCGCGAGCCGCGCCGCAGCTCGACGCCCGAGGTGGAAGCAGCCATGGCCGGATTGTCGAAGAGGAAGGCGACAGAAAAAAGGGGCCGGTCGATGACCGGCCCCTTATCCCGTCTTGTCCTGGATGGCGCGTCAGCGCAGGCCGGCGATGTAGTCGGCGACGGCCTTGATCTCGTTGTCGTTCATCTTCGCGGTGATGCTCGTCATCTGCGCGCTGTTGCCACGTGCGCCCGAGCGGAAGGCGGTCAGCTGGGCTTCGGTGTAGTCGCCGTGCTGGCCAGCCAGGCGCGGGTACTGCGACGGGATGCCCGCGCCGTTGGGGCTGTGGCAGCCGGCGCAGGCGGGCACGGCCTTGCCGGCGATGCCACCGCGGTAGATCTGCTCGCCCAGCGTGATCGTGTCCTTGTTCTTCGCGAAGCCGGCCTTGGCCTGCTTGCTGGCGTAGAACGCAGCGACGTTTTTCATGTCCTCTTCGGACAGCGGCGCGGCCATGCCGCTCATCACCGCGTTCTTGCGCTTGCCGGCCTTGAATTCCGACAGCTGCTTGACGAGGTATTCCGGGTGCTGGCCTTGCAGGATGGGGTTGGCCGGGCTGCCGCGCGAACCATCCGAGGTGTGGCAGGCCTGGCAGGTGGCGGCCGTGGCCTGGCCCTTGGCCAGATCGGGCTTGAACGCACCCTTGGCGTCGGAGGCCAGGGCAGGGCCTGCGAGGATGGTGGCGAGGATCAGGGCGACGGCGGGCTTCATGAGGTGGCGGGCCTTGGCTGTTCTTGGGTGCAAACCCGAAGATTTTACAATGCCCCATGACAACTGCCCGAACCGCCGTTCCGGACGCTGCCCAGAAGGCCGCGCTGGCCTGGTCCCACAGTGCCAGATTCCTCACCACGGCCAGCCAGCTCGACCAGTTGCCGGCCAGTGAACTGCCCGAGATCGCCTTCGTCGGCCGCAGCAATGCCGGCAAGTCCACGGCCATCAACACGCTGGCGCAGCAGAAGCGCCTGGCCTTTGCGTCGCGCACACCGGGCCGCACCCAGCACATCAACCTGTTTGCCGTGGGCCCGAAGGACGCGCCCGACGCCTTGCTGGCCGACCTGCCGGGCTACGGTTATGCCAAGGTCGAACGTGCGGCCAAGCTGCGCTGGCAGGAGGTGATGGCGCAGTACCTGGAACTGCGCCGGCCGCTGCACGGCGTGGTGATGATGATCGACTCGCGGCTGGGTTTCACCGACCTCGACCGCCAGCTGCTGGCGCTGGTGGCGCCGCGCCTGGCCAATGGCGAGGTGCGGCTGCTGGCCTTGCTGACCAAGGCCGACAAGCTGAACCGCCGCGACGCCGATGCCGCCCTGGTCCAGGCCCAGCAGGTGCTGGCCGAGGTGGCCACCGACACCAGCGACGTTGGCGTGGCGCTGTTTTCAGCGCTGTCGCGCCGCGGGGTCGGCGACGCCGCCGAGGTGCTGCACGGCTGGACGCGGCCTGCATGATCCGCCACTTCGACCTGGTGCTGCACGACGGCACGGCGCTGCAGTGCCGCGCCGCCGGCGAGACCGGGCCGCGTGTGCTGCTGCTGCACGGGTTCCCGGAAGCCGCCTTCGTCTGGGACGCGGTGATGGTGATGCTGGCCGGCCAGGCCCGCTGCGTGGCGCCAACGTGGTCGTCAACGACCTGGGCGGCAGCTTCAGCGGTGAAGGCGCCAGCAAGTCCTCCGCCGACAAGGTGGTCGAC
>JBASTF010000371.1:0-2726 GCA_049274755.1 Rubrivivax sp.
GCGATTGGATGTCCAGCGTCGCGGCACCGGCCTCGCGCGCTTCGCGTTCCAGCGCAGCAACGGCCTTGGCGCCGTCGCCGACCATCGCCGCGGCAAGTTCGGCCGACGTGACATCGGCCACCGCATGGCTGGCCACGAGGCGGCCGCGGCGCAGCACGCTGACGTCGTCGGCATGTTCGGCCACTTCGCGGAACTTGTGCGTGATCATCAGCACCGTGCAGTCGCCGGCATGGGCCCTGGCCTTCAGCAGGCCCAGCACCTCGTCGGCTTCCTGCGGCGTCAGCACCGAGGTCGGTTCGTCCAGGATCAGCAGCCGCGGCTTCAGGTACAGCTGCTTCAGGATCTCGAGCTTCTGCTTTTCGCCGGCCGACAAATCCTGCGGCGTGGCGTCCAGGTCCAGCGTGAACGGCGTGGTCTTCAGAAAGGCTTCGAGCTCGGCGCGCACGGCTTTCCAGTGGATGACCGCCGGCAGCTTGCCGCGTGCCAGCAGCAGGTTCTCGGCCACCGTCATGCCGGGCACGACGGTGAAGTGCTGGTAGACCATGCCGATGCCGGCGGCACGTGCGGCCACCGGCGACAGGATCTCGGTCTCGCGGCCGTCCAGCAGCACCGCACCCTGGTCGGCACGGTAGTAGCCGACGACACACTTCACCAGCGTGCTCTTGCCGGCCCCGTTTTCGCCGAGCAAGGCATGCACAGTGCCAGGCCGCACCTTCAGCGAGACGGCGTCCAGCGCCTTGAAGCTGCCGAAGCGTTTGCCGAGGTCGTAGGTTTCCAGTCCCAGGCCATGCATCGTCAGGCTCCCGGCAAGGCTTCGATCAAGGCGGCGCTCGACGTGACGGCGCCGAACACACCACCCTGCATCTGGATCATCTTCAGCGCGGCCTCGTGGTTGCCGCGGTCGGTGGCGCCGGTGGCGTCTTCCACCAGCACACATTCGAAACCGCGGTCGTTGGCTTCGCGCATCGTCGTGTGCACGCAGACATCGGTGGTGATGCCGGTCAGCACCAGGTTGCGGATGCCGCGGGTGTGCAGCACCAGTTCCAGGTCCGTCGCGCAGAAACTGCCCTTGCCGGGTTTGTCGATCACCACCTCGCCGGGCAGCGGTGCCAGTTCCGGAATGATCTCCCAGCCGGGTTCACCGCGCACGAGGATGCGGCCGCAAGGCCCGGCGTCGCCGATACCGATGCCCTTGCTGCCGATCTGGCGCGAGCGCCAGCGTTTGTTCGCCGGCAGGTCCGAGAGGTCGGGCCGGTGGCCTTCGCGGGTGTGGATCACCGTGTAGCCCTTGGCGCGGAAGGCGGCCAGCAAGCGGCCGATCGGCCCGATCGGCGCGCGTGTCAGCGACAGGTCGTAGCCCATCTTGTCGACATAACCCCCAACGCCGCAGAAGTCGGTCTGCATGTCGATGACGACCAGGGCGGTGTTGGCCGGCCGCAGGTCGCCATCGAAGGGCCAGGGGTACGGGACGGAGGCCATCGTCGTGCTGCTCATCGCGACACTCCCAGTTCCATCGGTGCGCCCTTCAGGCTGCGTTTGGGCGAGCAGGTCCACACCAGGATGGCCAGCGTCAGCGCATAGGGCACGGCATTGAACAGGTAGTAATAGCCACTGACGCCCACACTCTGCAGCGCTGGGCCCAAAGCGCCGGCACCGCCGAACAGCAGCGCCGCGCCCAGGCAGCGCACCGGGCTCCAGCGCGCGAAGATCACCAGGGCCACGGCGATCAGGCCTTGGCCCGAGGACAGGCCTTCGTTCCAGCTGCCCGGGTAATACAGGCTGAGGCTGGCGCCACCGAGCCCGGCGATGAACCCGCCGGCCGCCGTGGCCGCGATACGCACGCCGTTGACGCTGGTGCCCAGGGCGCGCGCCGCATCCGACGAATCGCCGACCATGCGCACCACCAGGCCCCAGCGTGTGTTCATGAAGGCCCAGCCCATCAGCAGCGCCAGCAGCACGCCGATGGGGAACAGCGCGTTGATCTTCAGCGCCGCCTGCACCGCCGGCGAGGCGCTCCAGTTGCCGAGTTCGATGGCCGGGATCTGCGCCGCCTGCGGCTGGATCAGCGGCTTGCCCAGGTAGAAGGCCAGGCCGGCGCCGAGCAGCATCAGCGCAATGCCCATCGCGATGTCGTTGACCCGTGGCAGCGAGCACACCAGGCCGTGCAGCAAGGCCAGCAAGGCGCCGCAGCCGCCGGCCATCAGCACACCCAGCCATGGTGAACCGGTGAGGTAGGAACCGGCAAAACCGGCCATCGCCGAAAACACCAGCACGCCTTCCAGCCCGAGGTTGATGCGCCCGGCCTTTTCGGTCAGGCACTCACCCAGGCTGACGAAGAGAAACGGCGTGCCGACACGGATGGCGCCACCGGCGACGGCGACGAGGACGTCCAGCGTTGCACTCATGCGGCAGCCTTTGCGGTCGGCAGCGGTTCACGCTGCGGCAGGAAGCTGAACGGCAGCAGCTTGCCGCGCAGGGCTTCGCTGGCCAGGATCAGCACGAAGGCAAAACCCAGCAGCACCTGCACCGACGCATCGGGCAGGCCCAGGCGGCGCTGCAGCAGGCTGCCGGCTGCGCCGAAGCCGCCGAACAGGATGGCCACAGGAATGATGGCCAGCGGATGGTGGCGGGCGACGAAGCTCACGAGGATGCCGGCGTAACCCAGCCCGGCGATCAGCGACGCGTTGGCCGAGGTGTGCACCGCCGCCACCTCGATGCCGCCGGCC
>JBASTF010000372.1:0-2414 GCA_049274755.1 Rubrivivax sp.
GCGCAGGCCGGCGGCATCCAGCGCCTGCGGCGGCTCTTCGCCGTCGATGTGGGCCAGCGCCGACGGCGCCAGCGTCGGCCAGCCTTCGGGCTCGCTGCTGCGGATCTGCGTGCCCATCTGCCAGGGCACACGGCTCGAGGCCTTGCGCCCGGCATGGGCCAGCTGCACGGCCAGGGCCAGCGGCGGTGCGTTGTGACGGATCGCGGCAACCAGGCGCGTGAAAGCCGCTTCCTGCGCACCGTCGTAGAGCCCGGCGCAGCCCGGCGTGATGCGGCCGTCGGCGCTGACGCCGGTGGCCTCGACGATCAGCAGGCCCGCGGCCGACATCGCCAGCGTGCCGTAGTGCATCAGGTGCCAGTCCTGCGGCACGCCGTCCACGGCCGCGTACTGGCACATCGGTGCCACGACGATGCGGTTGCTCAGCGTCAGCGTGCCGAGCTGCCAGGGTTCGAAAAGTCGGGACATGGGCGACGGGACCGGGGCCGTGGAACAGCCCGCGATGCTAGCCGCGCCGCGCGGCCGGCGAAGGCCGCCAGCCCGATGACCATCATCAGCCAGGTGCCGGGTTCGGGCACCGCCACGACGACCAGACCGCCTTTGTCGAAACGCAGCGACACGTCGCCGCCGACGATCTCCAGGCTCGCCCCTGCGAAGCTGCAGCCCCGGCTGCAATGCAGCAGTTCCAGGTCCTGGCCAATGCTGCCGACGCCCGCGCCCAGCAGCAGCTGGATCACGCTGCCGGCCTCGAAGCTGATGCTCTGCGCCAGCACCCGGTCCCAGACCAGTTGCCCGCTGGCGTCACGTTCGACCTCGAGTTCGAGCACGGCCCCTTCGAGCATGGTCAGCGTGCCGTCGATCGTCATCGTGCCGGGGCTGGCGCCGGGGCGGAAGCAGGCGACGCCCAGGACATTGCAGTGCGGCGGCTGCTGCGCCGGACCGGGTGGCCCGCCGAGAAAGACGCTGCCGTTGATCCGGCCATTGCCGCCGAGCACACCGCCGGCCAGCACCAGGTTCCCGTCGAAGACGCCGTTGACGACAAGCCAGCCGTTGTCCTGGTGCAGCAGGCCCACTTCCATCGTGCTGACTTCCCAGACGATCACTTCGTTGGTGTTGTACAGCGTGTCCACGGCCATCGAGCCGCCTGGCAGGACGGCCACCACGCCGCCGTTGCGCAGCGTGCCGCCGTCGAAGCGCCCGGCGACGGCAACGACGCCGCTGTTGTCGAAGGTGTTCTGCTGCGTGTAGCGGGCGACCGCCCCGATGTTCAGCGTGCCGCTGGCGGCGTTGACGAAGTCGGCCTCCGCCCGGTTGTCCAGCAGGCCGCCGTTCATCTCGATCAGGCCGGCGTTGTACAGGCCACGTTGCCCACCGGCCTCCAGGCGCAGGACGCCGCCATCCAGCGCCAGCGTTGCGCCGCCGACGTTGTGCACCCAGCCCAGGGGATCGTTCTGCAGCGTGGCCCCGTTCAGCCGCAGCAGCCCGCGGTTCTCGATGTCGCCGCCGTTGACGAGCAAGCTGAGCCGGCTGAGCTCGATGACACCGCCGGCCGCGTTGAACAGCTGGCCCTGGGGTTGCTGAAACGTCGGCCCGCCGATGCGCAGCAGCTGCGTGTAGGGCTGGCCGCCGGCCGGCAGCGTCTCGACATTCGGTGCGCTGACGAAGCTGCCGCGGTTGTCGAACAGCCCGAGGATGGACGCGTCGCCGCGGCTGGCCCAGGCGCCACTGTTGATGACGTTGCCGCTGGCGAGGACGGCAAACCCCACACCCAGCAGCGGGCGGCCGGCTTCCACCGGCGTGCGCGGCCCGAGGCCCGCATAGCTGTAGCTGCCGGCTTCGACGGTGGCACCGACGTTGTTGCGCAGCGAACCCCCGATGTTCAGCGTCACCGCCTCGATGAGGCCGCCGTTCCTGGCGTTGCCGTACAGCGACAGGCCGTTGATCTCGCTGCCCAGGGCCGCCAGCAGCCGCCCGTCGTTGTTGACGTCACCCGGCAGGAAGATCGCCGTGCCCGTGGTGGCCGGAGCTGCGTCCAGCGTGCCGGTGGCCGTGATGTCCAGCGTCACCGACGCCGGCTGGGTGTAGACCGTGCCCGGCGCCACGGTGACGGTGTTGCTGATCGTCAGCGCCTGCGTGCCGGCCGCCGTGCCCAGCAGCAGGGCCACCGCGGCAGCGCGGGTTGTGTTGCTAGTGTTGTTTGCTTTGGGCATGGCCCACCTCTCCTGCGTGATGTTGTTGTGTCCGCTGTGCCGGGCCAAGCCTGGCAGTGGCGCAGTCTGCGCGCTGCCGCCGCGCCGCGCCGCTGAAGAGTTCTGAAGCTTGTTGATGATGCAGCTGCAGCCCATGCCGCTAGCATCGCCGCGTGCCCACCCCGACCCCTGCACAGTCGACGGCCGAGGCGGCCGGTGCCGCCGGCT